>NZ_JAUORY010000039.1:0-13011 GCF_030548145.1 Aliiglaciecola sp. 2_MG-2023 | reverse complement strand
TGGTGGACGCTACTGGGCTTGAACCAGTGACCCTCGCCTTGTAAGGGCGATGCTCTCCCAACTGAGCTAAGCGTCCAATTTTCTTTTTTACTTGCTGTGCTTGGCAAGTGGAGCGCTATTATAGATATGCGACTTAGACTGTCAACCCTAAACTATAAAAATATTGTTTAAATGGCGATTTTCTATCCATTACGTAGTTTTGCCGTGCGTTTAATGTACAAAATGGCTTAAAAATCTCATTTATCACTTATTAGTTTCTAAAATTGGTTTTTTTTAGTCTACGTAGACTGGTAAACTTCGCGCACTTAATTAAAAAGGAAACAATAATGTCCGTGATCACCCGATTTGCCCCTAGTCCCACCGGTTATTTACATGTAGGAGGTGCCAGAACTGCACTTTACTCATGGTTATATGCCAAGAGTAAAGGAGGTAAGTTTGTCTTACGGATTGAAGATACTGACATTGAGCGTTCTACCCAGTCGGCTATCGATGCCATTTTGGAAGGAATGGATTGGTTAGGTTTGGATTACGATGACGGACCTTATTATCAAACTAAACGATTTGATCGCTATAAAGAATTGATCGAACAGTTGCTCAGCGAGGGGAAAGCTTATAAGTGTTTTATGAGCTCAGCGGAATTAGACGATATTCGCGAAAAGCAAATGGCCGCGGGAGAAAAGCCTCGTTATCCTGGAACATGGCGAGATAGAACGGATCATCCTGAAGGACAACCTTTTGCTATTCGTTTTAAAAATCCACTCGAAGGTAAAGTGGTCATCAACGACCATATACGAGGAAAGATCGAAATTGCCAATGCTGAATTAGATGATTTGATTATTCAGCGCAGTGATGGAACCCCCACTTACAATTTTTGCGTAGTAGTAGATGATTGGGATATGGGAATTTCTCATGTGGTACGTGGCGAAGATCATATTAATAATACGCCTCGTCAAATTAACATCTTAAAAGCACTGGACGCACCTGTGCCCGAATATGCTCACGTATCGATGATTTTAGGAGATGATGGAAAAAAATTATCAAAACGACATGGTGCCGTGGGTGTTATGCAATACAGAGATGATGGTTATCTACCTCAAGCCCTGTTGAATTACCTTGTTCGTTTAGGTTGGTCTCATGGTGACCAAGAAATATTCTCTAAACAGGAAATGATTGAATTATTTGATTTAGATTCAATCGGCCAATCAGCTTCTGCATTTAATACTGAAAAGCTTATTTGGTTGAACCAACATTACATTAAAACGCTTCCTGCGAATGAAGTAGCTGAACACGCTAGATGGCATTTTGAACAACAGAACATAGACTTGTCTAATGGACCTAAACTTGAAGCTGTTATTGAAGCGCAAGCCGATCGTGTAAAAAGCTTGGTAGAGTTGGCACAGATTAGTCGATATTTTTATGAAGAGTATGAAGAGTTCGACGCCAATGCCGCGAAAAAACATTTACGTCCAGTTGCTAAAGAAGCGTTGTTATTAGTAAAAGAAAAATTATCTAATATTGATGACTGGACGCCTGTATCAATTCAGAACGCAATTAATGACACTGCGCAAGAATTAGAGATTGGAATGGGTAAAGTCGGCATGCCGTTGCGTGTGGCCGTTACAGGGGCAGGGAATTCGCCGTCACTAGACGTCACTCTAAATCTGTTAAAACCTGAACAAATTGCTCAACGAATCGACAAAGCGCTCATTTATATAGCAAACAGAGAGAAATCATAAAAAAATCATAAAAAAATCGTTGACATGAAAAGGTCTGATGCCTAGAATGCGCCCCGCTGTCAAGGAATGGTAGCTAGCTAAAACAGCTTAGCCACTAGTGACATAAAGCACGGGGCTATAGCTCAGCTGGGAGAGCGCTTGCATGGCATGCAAGAGGTCGGCGGTTCGATCCCGCCTAGCTCCACCAATATCATGGATTGTTTACTACCACCTAGGCCAGTAAGCATTAGATATGACAAGAATTTGTTTTGTAAGGCGTTTTAAGTTGTAGGGTGGTTCACCATCCAATAATGTCGCTCCTCTCGCAGGCTCGACTCGCCTTACAGAAATTTATCGAAGCTTGCTTCGATAGGCAAAATTTCTGTCCCCATCGTCTAGAGGCCTAGGACACCGCCCTTTCACGGCGGTAACAGGGGTTCGAATCCCCTTGGGGACGCCATTTTGAACAGAGTATAGGATGTACTCGGTGGTCGGTAACGGCAACAAGGAACGCTTAATTCACACTCCTGGGCGAATTAAGTAAATAGTAGTGATAGAAAATTGTTTTTGTAAGGCTCGTTATAGTTATAGGGTAGTTCACTATTCTATAATGTCGTTCCTCTCGCAGGCTCGACTCACCTTACAAAAAATCTCGGAAACATGTTTCCGAAGGAAGATTTTTTGTCCCCATCGTCTAGAGGCCTAGGACACCGCCCTTTCACGGCGGTAACAGGGGTTCGAATCCCCTTGGGGACGCCAATTAGAAAAACCGCACTTTTTAGTGCGGTTTTTTTATGTCTGAAAAATAATAGGTAAAGTGGCTGACATTTTTCATGGCTGTCCACGCTATCAGCATCCAGGATGACAGGATCTAAAAGGTCAATGGGACATCTGATGTGTATCCAATTGCTAATTTGCACAAATATCTATGCTGTAGCATATTAGGTGCAATTCGAATTTATTGGAAAATAGCATTGAATCCATTGAATTGGATAGGCAATAAAATAGCGCACTTTCTACAAAAGCCTAGCCCAACCTATCGTAGTGAGACCACTTGCGAGCCTGATGCTTTATTAAAAACCCTCAAAAAAGGCGATGTGCTGTTGATTGATGGTGTAAGTAGGGTGAGCACCGCAATTAAATATTTAACTCAGTCTACTTGGTCACACGCGACGCTATGCATAAGCGACCAATACGGTATTGAAAATCCAGATATTGCTAAAGTCCATTTACTCGAAGCTGATGTTGTGGAGGGTGTCAGGGTGGTAAATTTACAGGAATATGTGGATCAAGGGACAAGAATTTGTCGGCCAGTCAGTCTCAATCAACAGGATATTGACAAAATTGTAGACTATGCGAGACAAAGAATTGGGCATCAATACGATACCAAAAATATTCTCGATTTAGCTCGTTATTTAATCCAAACTCCGCCGGTACCTGTGGGGTGGAGGCGGAATATGTTGTCTCTGGGGAGCGGAGATCCGACTAGAGCAATTTGTTCTTCATTATTGGCACAAGCATTTCAATCAATTGGTTACCCCATTTTGCCACAAAAAATTACACGGCCTCAAAGTACGCTTGTCAGATCTAAAATAAATCATTTTTTCCAATCTAGGCACCACACACTTTTTGTACCTAAGGACTTTGATATATCACCATACTTTGCCATTATAAAGCCGACTATCGAATTACATTTTGATCCTTATTCGTTTAACTGGGTTTCTGAATCCGAATTAAAACAAGAAAATCAACAGCCAACTGTTGTAAAAGATTAACAGGAGACAATCATGCTTGAACTTAGGCCAAATTGTGAGTGGTGTGATAAAGATTTACCCCCTGAGAGCACCGAAGCCTGTATCTGTACTTACGAATGTACTTTTTGTCAGAGCTGCGTCGATTCTGTATTGCTGAATGTTTGTCCAAATTGTGGAGGTGGTTTTAGCACAAGACCAATAAGGCCAGCGAGGCCTTTTAGGCTAGGGGTTAGCCTACAAAGTCATCCAGCCTCTACAAAGCGCGTTAACAGTCCTTATTCAAAAGAGGAAATTGAGGCATTTCGGAAAACTGTAGTGACCAAATAAGAGTAATGAAATTACAATCCAAAAACATCAGTTCTCCTTGTATTCGAAATTGTTGTTTAGACCAACATGATGTTTGCTTGGGATGTAACCGTAGCCTAGAAGAAATTTTAATCTGGGGGAGTGCTGATGATGAGCAAAAAATAAATATATTATTAAATACTCAAAAGCGTGAAAATCAACGTAATAAAGTACCAAATAACAGATCATAAAAGCGCCATTTTTGCTACAATCCGCCACTTTCTGTTTCCCTAAAATTTAATTAATTGAAATGAAAATTGTGTTAGCGCCTATGGAAGGCGTGGTTGATCATCTAATGCGCGATATGTTGACTCAAGTCGGCGGATTTGACTCGTGTGTAACTGAATTCGTGCGTGTGGTAGATCAACTTTTACCGACTAAAGTATTCTATCGTCTATGCCCTGAATTACATCACCATGGATTAACACCTTCAGGTGTGCCAGTAAAGGTGCAACTGTTAGGGCAAGAACCTGATTGGCTGGCGGAAAATGCGGTTAGAGCGATTGAATTAGGTTCTCATGGTGTGGATTTGAATTTTGGCTGTCCCGCCAAGACAGTCAATAAAAGTAAAGGCGGAGCAGTACTTTTAAAAGAGCCTGAAGCTCTTTATAAAATCGTTTTGGCAGTGCGTGAGGCGGTTCCTCAACAACACCAAGTGACAGCCAAAATGCGCTTAGGTTTTGAAGATAAATCTTTAGCGATTGAAAATGCTCAGGCTATTGAAGCCGCAGGGGCCAGCAGTTTAGCGATTCATGCGCGAACCAAAACTGAAGGATATAAACCGCCTGCTTATTGGGAGTGGATTGCCAAAATACGCCAACAAACGCAGATCCCTATTATTGCTAACGGTGAAATTTGGTCGAAGGCAGATGCAATCCTTTGTCAGCAGCGTTCTGAGTGCCAGGACATTATGTTGGGACGAGGTGCGTTAGCTTTGCCTAATTTAGCTCAAGTTATACGACAGGATGCTAGTAAGATGACGTGGGAACAGGTTAAAGCACTACTGTTAAGCTATTCAGGATATGAAATATTTGGTGATAAAGGTCGTTATTATCCGAACCGTATAAAACAATGGTTAGGCTATTTAAAAGTGCAATATCCAGAAGCTGAAAGCTTGTTTATGCGCATTCGGTCAATGACTAAATCAGCCGATATTGTGTCTGTTCTGCAGCACTATCAAGACAGTGATGTTTTTAGCTAAAAGATATTTTTTAACAACAATTATTATAGGTGATTTGAAATGGCATTGAAGCCGACAATTTATAAGTTTCGTATTTCGTTGGCTGACATGGACAGGCATCATTATGATAATTTGAGTTTAATAGTGGCACAACACCCATCTGAAACAACGCAGCGGATGATGGCTAGAATTGTTGCTTTTTGTATTCATGCTCAAGATGGACTGGAATTAACCAAAGGATTAAGCGAAACCGCAGAGCCGGACATTTGGGTGAAACAGCCAAATGATGACATAAGTTTATGGATAGAAATTGGTGAGCCTGACGCAGAAAGAATTAAAAAAGCTACTCGTTTGGCCTCTAATGTGATTGTTTATAGTTTTAATACTAAGTCTGACGTGTGGTGGCAGCAATCAGCCACAAAATTTAAACAGCTAAATGCAAAATTCTATAGATTTGATTGGCAACACATATGTCAACTTACTGAATTAATTGAAAGAACCATGGATATGACAGTTACCATTGCAGATCAATCTGCATTCATCGCCACAAATCTAGGTGAATGTGAAGTTCCTTGGGATGAACTTCAGGCAGGTTAATTGCAGTATCTTCAACAACTGGTATATTTAATTCTAAGAAAACTCGCTCTGCTTTCTATGTTCTAGATTTTATTTGGATTAACAATAAAAGCTGGGCAGGGTTTGACCATCCGTTATCGATAAAAACAACAATAAACGAACTTACTTTTTGGCAGGAAATCATGAAAATACTATCTACCTACGCAGGGGTCTCCCTAAGCGTTTTGGCTAGCGTGTTATTAGCTGGTTGTGATGCAGAACAACCAGAAAAAGAACCGCCAGTTACCCTGAATAAAAATCCATTCCCTAGTACTTATCAAGCGATGGACAGTGAACCGACTTTAATTACAAATGTGCATATTCTCGACGGTGTTGGTGGTTACATTGAATCCGGTTCCGTATTTATTAGCGATGGTAAAATTAAGGCGATAGGAAAATCAGTTAGTGCGCCAGATGGAACTAAAACCATTGATGGTAAAGGGCAATGGGTTACCCCTGGGATTATTGATGTACATAGCCATTTAGGCGTTTATGCCACACCCGATACAGCTTCTCATTCTGATGGCAACGAAATGACTAATCCAGTAACAGCCCAAGCTTGGGCGGAGCATTCAATATGGCCACAGGATCCTGGTTTTCATCGAGCGCTTATGGGAGGTGTCACCAGTTTACAAATATTGCCAGGCTCTGCCAATTTAGTGGGGGGCAGATCGGTAACCGTTAAAAATGTGCCCAATCGAGTGATTCAAGATATGAAGTTTCCAGGAGCTCCCTACGGCATCAAGATGGCCTGTGGAGAAAATCCAAAACGTGTATATGGCAAAAAAGGTGGGCCCGGCACACGAATGGGTAACGTAGCAGGGTATCGACAAGCTTGGGCAGATGCACAAGACTATAAAAATAAATGGGATCGATATTATGCAGAGTACGAGCAAGGTAAGGATCCTAAAGTTCCGAAAAGGGATTTAAAGTTAGAAACCTTAGCAGGTGTGTTGGATGGTGAAATCATCGTTCATATGCATTGTTATCGTGCTGATGACATGGGCACAATGCTGGATGTAATGAAAGAGTTTAACTATCAAATTGGTTCTTTTCATCATGCCGTTGAATCTTACAAAATTGCGGATCGTTTAAAAGAAAACAATGTTTGTTCTTCAATGTGGGCTGACTGGTGGGGCTTTAAGATGGAAGCTTATGATGGTATTCAAGAGAATATCCCTATGGTCCATGCTGCTGGGGCCTGCGCCATAGTGCATTCTGATGACGACAAAGGCATTCAACGTTTAAACCAAGAAGCAGCTAAGGCCTGGGGAAATGGTAAGCGAGTTGGAATTGAGATCTCACAAGCTGATGCGTGGCAGTGGCTATCTGCAAATCCTGCTAAATCATTAGGAATATTTGATCAAACAGGTTCATTGGAAGTAGGTAAAAACGCCGATTTAGTACTATGGAGTACAGATCCGTTTTCTACTTATGCTAAAACCGTCAACGTATACATTGATGGAGCCCTTGCTTTTGATCGTAACGATCCAAGTAGTTGGCCGGTAAGTGATTTTGAATTAGGACAACCAGGTGAAGGAGACAGCAAATGATTAACTTAAGTAAATTACTTTCTTTAGCTGTGTTGGCGGTTTCCGTTGCTAGCATTATTAATAATAATGCGATAGCAAAAAATATTGCGATTGTTGATGCCACAGTTCACACCATGACAGAGCAGGGCACATTAACCAACGCTACTGTATTAATTAGTGAAGGTAAAATTCAGACGATTTTAACCGAAACTCCTGCGTTGACCGGCTATGAGATTATTGATGGTAAAGGCAAAGTAGTCACACCTGGTCTGATTGGTGCCTATACGTCTTTGGGATTGGTAGAAGTAAGTTCCTCTGCAGGAACAGTAGACAGCAGTTCTTCTGACAATGCGATTAGCAAAACCGGTGCTGCGTATGACGTATCTTATGCACTTAACCCTAATTCTTCGTTAATGGCTATATCTCGAATTGAAGGAATTACCTCAGCAGCGACAAGCATGAACAGAACTGGACAATTGTTTACTGGACAAGGTGCAATTATTACCCTTGGTCAGGGCAGTTCAGCACTAATGAAAAAGTCCGCTTTTGTCTCTACTGGTGTCGACAATGGCGCTGCAAATAACAGCGGCGGCAGTCGAGCTGCGTTATGGGTAGCTTTGGAACGAGCTTTAGATGAGGCAAGCTATGTCGATGGTAAAACGTTCAATCCTCAATCCCCGTGGTACGGTATAAGCAGTCTTGATGATGCAATTGCCTTAATACCTGTTATAAAAGGCGATATTCCACTAATGATCGCGGCTCATCGTGAAGCGGATTTGTTGCAAGTGATTGCGTTGAAAAAACGTCATCCTAAACTAGATGTTGTAGTTCTATATGCAACTGAAGGTTGGAAAGTGGCTGAACAATTAGCGCAAGCAGATATTGCTGTTATTTTGAATCCTGAATCGAATTTACCGTACGAATTCGACCAATTAGCTGCAACAATGGAAAACGCTGGTCGCTTGCAAAAGGCCGGTGTAATTATTGCTATTGGTATGAACACCCACAATATTCGTTTAGCCAAGCAACATGCTGGAAATGCTGTTTCTCACGGCTTACCTTGGGATGCTGGCCTTGCCGCGTTAACAATTAACCCAGCCAAGATATTTGGTATAGACGACAAAGTTGGTAGTCTGAGCAAAGGCAAACAAGCTGATGTGGTGGTTTGGTCTGGCGATCCGATGGAAGTTGCCGAGGGTGCTGAAGTTGTTATCATTAATGGTGAGTTAGTTGAAATGACATCTCGTCAGACAAAACTGCGTGATAGGTATTTGCAACCTTCTAATGGCAAAAGTGTGCATTACACCAGACCATAAATTGTTATCTCTGACTCGTGCGTAGTATGGGCTGGTAATATAGTAATTTAAACACAAAATAGAACTTTAGATGTGACCCCCAATAGTTGAAAAATCCGAAGACTGGGGGTCTTTTTTATGGCTAACCAGCACTTATTCTTCAAGTTTTTTTGCGCCTTTCCTACATCTTTAATCTTTAACAGCAAATATTCATTTTTTGGATACCGTTAAACTGCTCTGCAGTAGATTTATTGGAAATAATCATATCAGACGGTCACCAAACTTTTTATAAGGTACTCTTTAAATTAAGTGCTGATATTGATTTGAGCAATATTTCACACCTCAATTTGATTGATGAACTTCAATACTTGGTGTTTTATGATACGCACTCTTTGTCGCTGGCAGCAAAAATACGATTATGGGTTATCAATTGTTTTTTATTGGGTTGGATAACAAAGCTTGAAGCTGGTTATTTGTTACTTCAGTCTTAAATCCTTAATTCATTGTTCCAGTATTTGATGTGATTTTGATTGGGACATGACTAAACCGCCAATTGAAATATAGTGGTTTCTTTAGACCAGTTTAACCGTGCATGCTAACGAAACTCAATTAATCTGGCAGTGTACTTATATTCGGTATTTATCCTATGTCTATTTATAAGTAAGCTGACCTTTTTCTACTTGTTATTGAATAGCTAATTCATAATCGCTTAAACAGACTTTTTTGAGAATGTTTAGTCATTAATTGCATTACATTCTGCAAATTAAATTTGAAAAGTGTCAACGCTTTTTAGGGCGGGTTAGGGTCATAAAAAAAGCCCGCGATTGCGGGCTTTTTTAATTTTTGAAATAACTAACTAATTATTGAGCTTCAACATCAAGAACAGTTAGTGCATTTTCATCTCCGTTTTCATCTTTATATATGACACCACCAACATAGTTTTCACCACTTTGCAGTCCATACATACCGACATAAACGTTACTTGTACGACCATTAACAGCTCGTGAAGATGCTCTAACAGTCATTTTCGTAGTACCAGACTCATCGACAGTCCAGACGTGTAATGGAGCGAGAACACTGTCTTCGCCACCCAATGAATAACCGTGTACAAACACGACATAAATGTCACTATTTCCTAGATTAGCTAAAGGCTCAGGATCAATTAAGACAACAGATTCATTCGATGTAGCGGTTAAACTAGAGCCAACTTCTGAACAGCTAAAACCTGGACAAGCATAAACATATAAGTCCAAATCAACATCAGCAGTGGCTTGATCTTCGTCATAAAGGGCGAATTTAGCTATGCGAGTACCTTCTGGCACGTCTACAAAGTAAAAACCTAAACTACCTTCATTGAAAGCGAATTCTTGGTCAGCATCCTGATAAACGGTATCTACAAATACATCAGCAGTATCTAGGCCAATTCCTTCAGCATACAATCTGCCGTTATAACCCATTTCCGCTGATAATGTGACCCGTGCAACAGAACTTGTAGTAGTCATGTTTACAGTCTCAGGAGCGATAACTCTAAGTGGAGCTGTTGGTTTTATAGCGATTGGACTGCGAACATCGTGACTTCCATCACTCCATGTTATATCACCAAATACCCATTCATCCTCTACTGCACTGTCATTTTTAGTAAAGGTCAACTGATAAATACCCAGACCAATATCGTTGAAGCTCATAGTATCTGAATCAACAATTGTTCCTGTGGCAAAATCGTAAACACTTACAGTGACATCAACACCTTCTGGAGCGTTAACTGTAGCAACGTAGCTATCAGAGTCACTTACATTAGTCACATAACGTGTAATGGTTTGCGTGTCTGCTAGTTGTTCAATTGCAATGGAAGCAAGATTGAGATCACTGGCATCAGTTGGGAAACCAGCAACCTCTAATGCTGCACAAGCACCTGGGAAGTAATCTGATTCTACGAATGCTTGTTCACCTTGACCACATAAAAACGCATAGTAGTCATTAAAATTAGCATCGTAAACAAGACCAGGATCAACCGCTGAATTAGGATCAACATGACCTGCTCCATAATCAAATGGATCAGCAGCAGTTAAACCATCTTCTTTAGTTAGGTTTTGTCTTGCAGTCGTCATTATAGCTGATTTGACCGCAGCAGGACTCCATGTCGGATGAGCTTCTCTAACTAAGGTAGCTAAACCAGCAATGTGCGGTGATGACATTGAAGTACCACTTAGATAAGCATAGCTTTCACCCATCTGTCCGCTGTCGATTTGAGAACCGGAAGTCCCCGCTAGAATCTGCTGTCCCGGGGCTGTGATATCAGGTTTAATGATATCTGCTGTTGCTAGACTTTCACCACGTGAAGAGAAGCCGGCCATCTGATTGCCAATTTGTGGAATTATGCCACCAGAAATACCATCATTGGTTAAGGTAACACTTACAACCATTTCATCTACTAAATCTACTAATTCCAATCCATCAGAATTAGAGATCATCACACCAGGAATATTGATTCCAGTGCTTTCACCGCCCATGACGATCGCTTCAGCAGTTGAATAAACAACCACCCCGATTGCGCCAGCTTCTTGTGCATATAGAATTTTTTCTGAAAATGCACATGAACCTCTGGAAATTAAAGCGATATTTCCGTCAATTTCTTCAGCATTTGTAATTGGATTGTTACCAGTAAAAATATCTGGATCTTCGTCACACATGAATACTGGAGATGTCGCTACCAATTGACCACTAAGACCTTCGTCAGGAATTGGAGAAGTAATTGAACCACCTAATGAATAATATGCGTCATTCGTATCGCCATAACTCACATTAAGAGATTTCCCTACAACCTCTGCATCTCCATCGTATGTTGATGCGCCAACTGTCGTTACCCATGGAACATTATGGGCAACAGTTTGTGCGCCAGGGCCAGAGTTACCAGCAGAAAGTGAACTAAATACTCCGCCTTGAGCTGCATTGAAAAACGCTACATGTACGGGATCGACTAAGGTCGTTGTACTTCCACTGATAGAATAGTTAATAACATCTACACCATCCGCAACTGCAGCATCAATAGCCGCTACAGAATCAGTTGGGAAACATCCGCTATTACCTTCCGCACTGCCATTCCAACAAACTTTATAGGCAGCGACACGAGCTCTTGGCGCCATACCTGTTACTGTACCGACATCTAATCCTAAAATTGTTGCTGAGACATTTTCATTCCCGCCCGCTGTAGTTATGGTATGTGTACCGTGACCGTCGGCATCTCTAGGGGAATCAAATTCACCAGGTAAGATAGATTCAGGTGCGAAGCCTGAATTAAAATAACGTGCACCGATTAATTTGTTATTACAACTAAACAGTGGATCAGTACCTACATCACAAGCATCCTCAGGAGCTGGCCATTCAGGTCGTGTCTCCTGGATAGGGTCAAAACCGGCGTCATCTAAACTGGGGTTTTCTGGCCATACACCAGAATCTACTACCCCAATAATCATGTTTTCGCCTTTATTGCCTAAAGTATGAAGTCCACCAGGCGCTGTCAATCCTAAAAAACTAGGAGTGTTTGATGTATCCATATGTCTTACTTCATCTGGCCATATGTTCAAAACTTCTGGATTACTTTTTAGTTTAGCAATTTGTGTTTCTGTTAAAACTGCCGCAAAACCATTGAACGCATGCTCATAGGTGTAAATTGCTTCAGTTACACCAACACTACTCATTACCTGTCTTTGTTTGTTAACTAGTTTATTGCGATACGTAATTGAAGCGACAGAGTTGGCATCATATTTTGCTGTGTTCAAGACACCATCTGCTTTTAACGGGATGCCAGTTGATTTGACTCCACTAATGGCGGGTTGGTCTTTTAACTGAATAATGTACCTAGAGGTTGTTTTTAAATTATGAGAGGTTGAACCATCTAAAGTGAGTAAACTGCGGTCTGAATTAGATAATGCCAAAGCACTATGCACAGACATCGCCAAAAAGCACCCGGTTCCGAGCACTGTTAGCTGTTTGCGTAACATAGAATCTTCCTTTATTGTTTTATAATTATGAGCAGCGTTTTACTGCCTACGTTTAGAAACGTTTTCCAAACTTCTTTGGTTTGGTAACTTGACCAAGATGGCCAAATCTAATCTTTACACCATCAAAACGTCTTTTATTTTTGATGTGGTCGTAAATTAGACTTTGTATTCAAGCAAGAAACATTCCCCCTATATAGCGTACTGATATATATAATAATTTTAATCGCTAGATAAAAGACGAATCAAAAGTTGTTAAAAATGCTGACAGAGGATTGATTGTTCCATGTACGATTGATGGTTGATTTTTATAAATAAATTTAAACAGCTCTCAAAAATTACGCTAAAAGCTATTGCGTTATAGTTATCGCTCTATATTCAGGCTATTTAATTAGTGATAACTATAAATATAGGTTAAATTACGAAAACATTAAAAAAGTACTTGATCTTCGGATTATGGTCTGTAGAATGCGCGCCTCGCTTCGGGACAAACTTTAAAAAATGTCTCTTCTTAATAGCCTTTATATGAATATTAAGAGCAAGCCGCAAGGCAAGTGTGAAGCGGGATGGAGACGAT
>NZ_JAUORY010000038.1:0-15575 GCF_030548145.1 Aliiglaciecola sp. 2_MG-2023 | reverse complement strand
CGAAATCCATGGCCTAAAGGCCATGCTACAATCCCGAGAAATACATCCTGTAGTCGGTGGCTTTAGCCCCGAGATGGCGAAATCCATGGCCTAAAGGCCATGCTACAATCCCGAGAAATACATCCTGTAGTCGGTGGCTTTAGCCCCGAGATGGTGGCTTCAGCCCCGAGATAGGTTGGAAAAACCCCGATATTGGTTTATCTCTGGACGAAAATCCATGGCCTAAAGACCATGCTACAACCTTGATGTTGGTTAATCTCTGAATGAAAATCCATGGCCTAAAGGCCATGCTACTGTGTGGTTAATACCATAATTCTTTGCGGTCGATTGGCATTTCTGGTGCGATTAATGGGTTATCGATTTGGAAAAAGAATCGTTTGTCCATATTCGAGCGCTCGAAAATATCTTTGAATTCTGCTAAAAATAATTTATCAAATTGGCCGTTGGCGATGGCTTTTTCTAGACCATTTTCTAACAACTTAGCTAATGTACGATTACTTTTATTCACGAAAAAATACATGGCTGCCGGATATTTAATCCCTAAGGTGGGTTCAACCACAATGGATTCATCCATAAAATTGGCGTCGTACTCTTTCCAAACTTCGATTAAAGAACGGGGAACAAAGTCACCTTGATTATTCGCCAGCATAGTGAATAAATTTGAATAGTTTTTAGAGGTTATGACATCAAACCCATTTGACTGTAAGATTTTAGTATCGGGCCAATCAAAACCTTGAATAGGCTTAAATTTGAGCAAGCTTTGCATTGTATCTATGTTCTTAAATTTAGTAAGCCGATTTTTCTTAACTAAAAATACTCGCCAACCAATTAAGCCTTTGTAAATCGGGATTCGAATAGGCAAAAGTCTACTTTCTCTGTCCGTATCAGTCATGCTCCAAACAACGTTAACAGATCTGTTTTCTGCCAATTGTTTTAACGACTTTTCCTGCAACATAACAACATTGGCAGCTTGTAAATTATAGTTAACTCCGGTCTGGTCTAAGGCTAAAGCTAGCAGCTTAACTGGATAGTCTTGGCGGCGATCATCGTCGGACATCGGTCGAGGATAGGTTATTTCCCATGTTGCTGCTGTGGCAACATGGCAAAATACTGACAATATCAACATTCCAATTATCTGTTTCATTGCTTAAACCCCGTGTTGTTTCATCAACTGACTAAATTGTTTTTGTTCGTCATCGACCACTATGATGAGAATCTTAAACAAGTCCACTTCATCTATTTGTAAGGTATAAGAACAATAGCAGTTAAATACGACTTTCTCATTTTGATCGCACAACGCCCATCGCACCTTCACAAAAATAACACTGTCAGATAAGCGCATTGATTGAATTATTTTGGGTGTATATTTGACCACACCACCGGTTTTTAATTTAGCAATGATATCGCCATTAATATTCTCAATTTCACTCTGAGAATGACAAATCATCTTAGTTTCGTCCGTCACTATCACCAGTGGTTTCCCAGAAAATTCTGAAACTTTGCTAACTAAACCTTGCTCCAATGCTTTGCCATATTCACTAAAGAACTTTTCTATTTTTTCCAACGACAACTACTCCATCACTCAATGCCAATGAACTTGTGGGTTTGCAACGACAACCGCCAATTTTTAGCTATACATGTTTTCACCGCCAGTTCAGTTGCTCTTTTTTGCTGACTAATGGGCTGCAAGTAAACTAACGGGGCCGGTGTTTGCTTAGCCCAGACTAACAACTCTTCAAGTTCTTCAATATGTTTTTCCATGGCTATCGGATGCTTGATTTCATTCGCTCGATAAATGGCATCCTCTCTAACCTTAAAACCTCCCTTCATATCGACTTTCGGCGAAACCGTCACCCAGGTCTTTGGGCTTACTTTTATTTCAAAGGTTCCGCTGGTTTCTACTGATACTGAATAACCGTGCTCAAATAAAGCGTCACATAATGGGCGCAAATCATACATACAAGGTTCACCACCCGTTAAAATTACATTTTTGGCCTGATAATTTTGCGCTTCGAACAATTTCAGCAATCGTGTAATTGACGTCGAAAACCAATGCTCAGACTCCTGTGATTCGGCCATCACCTGTTCAGCATCTACTTGAAATTGCTGGTCTAAAGTCCAAGTATGTTTGGTATCGCACCAAGCACAGCCAACTGGACATCCTTGTAATCGAACAAATATGGAAGGCACACCGGTTAATGCCCCTTCCCCCTGAATAGACTCGAACACTTCATTTATTTTATATTCTATGGGAGTTTGCAAATAGACTTCCTCTAGCACTTTGACTCGCTTAACGGCATAATTCGCCCTTTCCGGATTGCAGTCAAAGATTTGTAACTGCATTAAAACAACAGATTATAGAGAAGCAAGGCAAATGTCACAAAAGGTAGTGGTAATTTTTTCAGGTGGAATGGACTCATTCACTGTACTTAACAAAGTATTGCAGGAAGGATATGAAGTCTATGCATTGTCTTTTGACTATGGCCAACGCCACAACAAAGAACTGACTTATGCAGCAAATGTATGTAACGAGCTAAATATAGCGCATAAAATCATCGATATATCCGCTATCAACGAACTTATCGGCGGTTCTTCATTAACCTCTGACATTGATGTGCCTGAAGGCCATTACGAACAGGAAAGTATGAAGACCACTGTTGTGCCTAATCGCAATATGATTTTATTGTCGATGGCCGTTGGTTACGCTGTTTCATTGCATGCAAATAAAGTTTTTTATGGCGCTCACTCTGGTGACCATGCCATCTATCCTGATTGTCGACCTGAATTTGTGCATAAGATGAATGATGTGTGCGCTATTGCTAACTACGAAAAGGTTGAAATTGCTTGTCCATATCTGGATGTAAGCAAAACGGCAATTCTCACTGATGGTTTAAAAATGGGCTTGGATTACAATAAAACCTGGACCTGTTATAACGGTCGTGAAAAAGCCTGTGGGAAATGTGGTGCCTGTCAGGAGCGCCTTGAAGCTTTTGCAGACAATAATGCAACCGATCCCCTCGCCTACGAATAATACGAGTAATAAGCATGTCTAATCAAAAACAAAAAATTGTGCTGGCAACAGGCAATAAAGGTAAAGTCAGAGAGTTTGAACGATTGTTAGCAAACTTTCCTTATGAAGTTGTGCCGCAAAGTGAATTTGATCTGCCCGAGGCAGAGGAAACTGGCACCACCTTTGTGGAGAACGCCATCATCAAAGCTCGTCATGCCGCAAAGCTGACTGGCCTGCCTGCCATAGCCGATGACTCAGGCTTAGCAGTAGACGCCCTTGGGGGCGCTCCTGGCGTCTATTCGTCACGATATGCAGCAGCCGATGCCACGGACCAACAAAACGTCGATAAATTGTTGACTGAGTTAGAAGACGTCGCAGATGAAAATCGCAGCGCGCGCTTTTTATGCGTCATTGTATTTATGCAATCGGCCGAAGATCCTACGCCTATTATTTGCCAAGGCGAATGGCATGGACACATCAGTCAAGTACGGCGAGGCGAGAAAGGATTTGGCTATGATCCGGTCTTTTGGGTTTCCTCACAAAACCAAACCGCAGCCCAGCTGCCAGCGGAAGTAAAAAACCGTCTTAGTCACCGTGGTAAAGCCATGTCCAAGCTATTGGCAAGCTTATCCGACAAAATTGGATTAGTGGATTGATCGCCCCACCGCTATCCCTTTACATTCACATTCCTTGGTGTGTACAAAAGTGTCCATACTGCGATTTTAATTCCCATGGCATGAAACAGGCCATCCCGGAAAAAGAGTATGTTCAACATCTATTAGCAGATCTCGAGTTCGATGCTCAACAAGTCAAAGGGCGCACCGTTAACACTATTTTCATCGGTGGCGGAACACCCAGTTTACTAAGTGCTGAAGCACTGAGTACGCTATTGGTGGGGGTGTCACAGCGGGTTAATTTAGCCGCAGATGCAGAAATAACGTTAGAGGCAAATCCAGGCACAGTAGAAAGTCAAAAGTTCAACGATTTTAGCCAAGCGGGGGTTAATCGAATTTCCATTGGCGTGCAAAGTTTTCAGCCTGAAAAGCTCATCGCTTTGGGCCGTATTCACGATGATTCACAAGCCCTAAATGCCGCGCTATTTGCTAGAAACGCAGGCCTGAATAGTTTCAATTTAGACTTAATGCACGGATTGCCAAATCAATCTATTGATGATGCGTTGAGTGATTTGAAGATTGCCATTGAGCAAAGGCCACCGCACCTGTCTTGGTATCAACTTACCATAGAACCTAATACCCAATTTCATTCCAAACCACCGACTTTGCCGGATGACGATATCCTTTGGGATATCCAAGAACAGGGCCAGGCTTTGCTTGATGTCGCGGGATATAAACAATATGAAATCAGTGCCTACAGTCTGCCGGACCAGCAATGTCGACATAATTTAAACTATTGGCGCTTTGGAGATTATTTAGGGATAGGCTGTGGCGCTCATAGTAAAATTAGCGACCCCAAAAGCGGTTTAATAACCCGCACAGAAAAAGTTAAGCATCCTCGGGGTTATATGGATTTAAGTAAAGATTATCGATTTAAAACTTGGCAAGTCACACCTGAAGATGTGCCATTTGAGTTTTTTATGAATCGTTTACGTTTACTAGAGGCTTGTCCGAAACAGGATTACGAAATGCTCACCGGGCAAACTCTGACTAACCCCTTGCGACAAAACTTGGCGTTAGCGGTACAAAAAGGGCTGTTATCAGAGACGCCAAATGCATGGCAATTAACATCTCTGGGCAAACGCTACTTGAACACCTTGCTCGAAACGTTGGTGTGATTTGACTAGATTTTTAGTCAGTCATCTTGGTTTTTGAAGTAATGATGACATTGATGTCTTTCAGCTCCGGAATATTTTCCCGTAAGTTTTCTTCGATTTGATCTAAGTGATTCATTTTTTTACAAAACCAGTGGGCTTTCTTGCGTAAATATTGTGCTTTAGAGCCCACTTGCCTTTCCAATTCCTGTCCCATTGCTTCAATGCGCTGTGACAAATCATCTACTTTTTGCTCGGTTTCTTCGGTGCCACCATCACTTAGGCCACCAATAGCAGACAACACGCCGCCTAAAGAGGTGTTGAAGGCCTTTTCCAACTGCTCTTCTATTTCTTGATCAACTAAATCATTGACGTTTTCTAAGCGCCCGGGGCCGATGTAAAAGTTTTCATTGGCTTGAATGAATTTTTCTTTAATGCGATCTTGCACCCGCTGCAGTGAAGATTGGACTTTTTCGTAATTTGTATTATCGGTGCCAACCAAGCCCTGATAGACGTGCTCTACCGTTTCAACAGCAAGTTGCACACCTTCAGTGGCCAAAATAATCATTTTTGGCACCACATAATGTATTCCAGTGGAGAAGTCTTGCAGATCAGCCAATTGTTTAGGCGCAAGTTGAATAACATCACCAAACACAATCAATTGATTGGTATCATTGATTTGATAAATCGTACGGCTGTTATCATCCACAACACGGATCTGGCGATCGTTCACCACAACACCGTATTTTAGATCAATGTCACATTTGAGATCCGCAAAACTAGTCAGCGGATAAACCAAACATATTATTAACAGCAAAGCTCGCATTCATACATACCAATAATGACTCAGCGTTTATTGTGGACTGAATCTGGTAGGAAAAAAAGTAGTGAATAGACAAGCCGGATAAAATACAAGTTAATCGGCAGTACGCACTAATCTTACAAACACAAATAGGTCTTTTTGTTTGATTGAGTTACTACTATTGAAAAACGCGACAACCCAAGCTCTTTGCGAATCAGACAACGACGGCGTTGAACTCCAATAATCATCTGAAGGGGTATTAGGAAAGCGTGTTTCATTAATCGCAGGTCTTACGCACTGTCTTTCGGTGAGGCTAGACAGTTCTTTTACGTTAGGTAATCGCCATCCGTCTAAACTTGCAAATTCGTAACCATGGGCTTGCTGCAGGGCCTGTTGCCAGGTCAATGCATCGGCATCCCCAGTGCAACTGCCGTTTTCCCAGGTTTGCCCTAGACTACATTGCATCCACATTAAATCATGATCGGTATCGGTAACAGTGCCGTCGCCGTTATCAATAAATTGGGTTTCAGAGGCCGTAGCAGGCGAATCAGACAAACAAGTTTGCGCAGAAACTACACCACTGAGTAACGACATGACACAGGCAACCAGAGTTAATTTCATATTAACGTCCTCCTCGAACTAAGCGTACTTTGCCTAAGGTTGATTTGTTTAAAAAGTTATCATTGCCAGTGGAAAAATCAATGGCCCAAGCGGTTTGTGAAGCATCGTCAGATACGCCATCAGCACTGGGTTGACTGGTCCAATACCAAAGCGGAGATGTCACAAAATCGTCGGTATAAGGAAAGTAATTTAAATCTATTTTGGTCCCCGTAACATTACCGTAGTGAACCAACGAAAGTAGTTCATTATGGGTGGGTAATCGCCAATCATAAAAATTGCAAAGTCCGGCTTGGTTAACCGCTGCTACGAATGACTCGGTATCACATTGATCATTATCGCAGGTTAAACTTAAGCTGCCCTGCGTACCTTCGTAACCACCGTTTAAATCTTCTTGATACCAACTGAACGAATGTTCGGCGCCATGCAATTCACTATCATCGGTTTTCACTTCCCACACCAGACCAGTAGTATTGTCTCGCACACAGCTCCAATCTTGGCTAGTATCATCTTGTTCATCACCAATGGCGTCTAGTTTGGTAAAGTCGAATCCTTGCTCTCCACGTCCGGCTTTTTCTAACAAGCCATTTTCGCTAATGATGTCTTGCCCTCGTTGACCATCTTGACCTGGGAACGCCGACTGATGTTGCGTGCCATTTTGTGTCAAAGAGGCTTGTAAAGTAACGCCTGTGTCATTCATATTGCTAATCGGCAGAGGCTTAATCCGCACGTTGATGCTGTCTTCCACTTCATTTCCGTATGCATCCGTTACCATAAGCGTAAAAGTAACAAGCTCAGTTTGGGTCACTAAAGGCGCGATGGCATAAGTTTTTTCTGCACTACGATTATTAATCACTGGCACTAACTCTGAATCATTTAACCAGTCGAATAGCAACGGAAGACCAGCAGGGATGCTGGTGCTGGCTGCGCCTGTGAGCAGTATGATTTCGCCAGAAAAGACTTGATGATCAACACCAGCGTCGACTAAAGGCTGAGTTTGGCTAGCACTTAGTACCTGCAGCGTAATCGAGGCTGTATCCTGCGCACCTTCTTGATCGGTAACCGTTAATTCGAAGCTTAACGCATTTGCATCATCCAAAATCGGCGTAACAAACGCGATGCTATCACCATCTAAACTCACATTATCTAGCACATTGGTTCCGGCAGTTTGTTGCCAGCGCCATGCCGCTATTGGGTCAAGGCTGTCCGCTGGATCGACATCGCTGCTAGCACTACCATCTAAGGTAATTTCTATGCCTGCAGGGTAGCTACCATTGATAACAGGATTAAGAACTTCGATAAGTGCACTGGGCGCTTCATTAACTGGGTTTATTTGATATTCAACGGTATCAGAGCCCTGATTCCCATTTTCGTCGGTTACCACCAAAGTGAGTACATAAGTTAATATTTCTGTGGCGCTGGGAGCAATAAAAGTTGCTGCGGGTGAATTAGCATCTTCATGGGTAATGGTTAACGCCGGCGAAGCGCTCCAGCTGTATGTTAGCGTATCTGTCGTACCTTGGGCGGTGGCATTAAGCACTACGGTACTTTGCTCATTAACACTTTTATTAGTACCTGCATTTACCAATACATCGGGGGTTGGCTGATTAGTGTCACTATCTAAGGAGCTTCCTGAGCAGCTGGCGAGCAGTAAAACCATAGCGATAACTGCTACTACCTTGTATTGTCTAAGAAATAGTAAGTAATTCAAAAATAACCCCATAATTGATCAATCAATTTTAATCGATTAGCAAATAGATACGTCTGTGCGTCATTGATTTAAGTTTAGCAATTAATATACCAAACAAAGGTTATGGATTTAATAAAGGGTAAAATAAGGGGCTAGTCTAGATTTAACTGTTTCTTAAGTTTTCTTCTAATGCGCTCAATTTGACTTGTACCGACTCCAACCTTTTTTTATTTTCGGCCACATCAGTGACATCGTAAATCATCATGCAAATAGTACTTACCTCACCAGTTGCACTAGCTAACGGGGAAATAGTGATGTTTTGATACATAAAATCTTCACTACCAGTTATAGGACGGTAATTAGGAAATCTAAATAAGAATGGGCGTTGCTCCCAAGTCATGAATGCCCGAGTGCCTAGCTCAAATACCGGGCGCGTTTTGCGGCGAAACCATTGCGGGTGAATATCGGGGAATAATTCAAACAGGCTTTTATTCTGTACCTGACTTGGCAACAAACCGCTGTGGCTTTCCATGAATCCATTCCACACTTTGACCACAAAATCTTGATTCAGCACCACTATACCCACATCAACGTTTTGTACCATATCCATCATCCAATGGAATTCTGCCATTTCGTAATTTATCGGCATGGCTAATCCTCCAGTAGGTGTGAAAGTTTATAGTTCATCACCTGCATCGATTCTTCGGTAAACAACAACACCAAATCACACTGCACGTTGTATCCTTCTAAACCATAACTAAGCTCAATGGCTAAAGTTCTGCGCCACTTAGCCTTATTATGTGAAATAAGCTCGGATACACTTCTGTGTTGGCCCAACACAATGGGGTGCCCTTGACTGAAATTTAAATCAAGCTGATTGGCAAAGCCCCGCAAACATGTACCAATTAAAATGTTGGCGGCATCCATGAGTAATTCGAGTTGCACTTGGTCGTCGATTTCCTCCGTAACATTCATTATTTTAGCCACATCGCCAAAACTTGAATCACTCAGAATAAACAGAGCTTCCCCCGACACCCCGGCCCCTAAAAAGCCCTGACAGATGCCAGAAACAGAGTCTTTATCTTCAATGTCTTGCAGCATCATATGCAGTTCAGACACTTCAATTAGGTTTACATTAGGAATCGGTAGTTTGACGAACACGTTTAACATACGGGCTAAGTGATCGCCCGCCTGCCCCATGGCAATGTTAGTTATTTCTTGATAACAATCACGTATGTCTGCGGGCAAAGAAGAGGCAAGAATTTGCGCTTCTATTTGTTCTTTAGCAATGAATTGGTGTTTAACCAACACTGCATGAATTTGTTCAGGATTGACCGGTTTCTCGATAAACTCGATGGCCCCCAAAGCCTTGACTCTTTCATGGGCTGTTGGCTGCACATCACCAGAGATGACAATAACTTGCGAGTTCAGTTGATTTTTTTGCAGCATTTTCAGCGTTTCATAACCGTCCATTATCGGCATATTGAGATCAAGAAACATTAACTGCCCTTTTCCTTCTTCTATCGCAGTAATTGCTTCTTTACCGTGTTTAGCAAAATGAATCGCAACTTCCCAATCTCGGGGAAGACATTTAGCGACTTGTTTGCGCGCGACCATAGAATCGTCACATATCAACACTGAAAACATATTAATAAATATTCACTATTTAAAACGATAAGACATTGGATGAAATTAAGTCACAACTTAAGGGTAAAAATTTTCAACAAAAGCTAGAAAATTCATTCGCTTGTCAGTTGCTGTATGTTAATAAATAGCAGTGTTTGAAAATAACACCAATTAAAAGCCGTGTTTAATTTGATGGGGATCATGATTAAAGCTGTGATTCGCATATTTTTGATTTTTGCTTACTTACTCAAACTTGTGGCAAATCAATCGCCTGTGCAGATAGTCGATTAAATAAACACAAAGTTTGCAACTAGGAAGAAATTATTCGGTATTTTCAGATAGCCAAGGCGCAAAAAAAGAGGCTGTGTTTTGCAACTATCAGCCTCAATATAATCCAGGAATTAATACATGTTTAAAAAATGGGTTTCAAAAGCATGTATTCATCGGTTCACTACGCCGATACTTAAATCTATTCATACAATCCGTTGATTTACAGCGAATTGTGACGAAATCACACTATTCTGGGTTAAACACCTCCTTTGCTGTAGTTAACGTTTTTGGTTTGTGGCTTCTATGTCACAAAACCCTCTGTAGTATGGGCTTTAGCCCATGGAACACCATAGAATCACCAAACCTCCTGTAGCATGGGCTACAGCCCATGGAAAGCCATAGATTCACCAAACCTCCTGTAGCATGGGCTACAGCCCATGGAGCACCATAGATTCACCAAGCCTCCTGTAGCATGGGCTTTAGCCCATAGAACACCATAGATTCACCAAACCTCCTGTAGCATGGGCTTTAGCCCATGGATGCCAACATTTCCACTAAATCCTTAGCAATGACTATCTTTTTGCCAACCTATTGTCGTAACTGAGATTAACCTTGCGGGCTAAAAATCCAGCAGTTTCATGAGCTTCATGCATTGCCGCAAAATCAACGGCTGATTTACCATTACACACCAACCCTTTGGCTACGGTTTTATAATTTAAATTGCCCGATTTTATGGCTTTTTGAAGTTGTCTGGGATTATCACTCTTTAAAGCCTTGCAAACCTTAATAAGGGAAGCTTCTTGAGATGATGTAAAAGGAGAAGCGGCTAACGCACTATTCGTTGCAAATGCACCCAACATAACCGCTACAAACATTAATCTTTTATTTTTCACGTTATTCAAAAATTTCATTTCAGTTCCACCATTGTTTAACTTTGATTTGTGCCTAAATGAATTTCATTTGGGCTTTTATCCGCCTTAGTAACAACTACCTTTTATTTCCAGAACAAAGCAGACTTGATATTAACCGTAAGAGGAAAAAGCCAATGCGCACAGAAAATATCGCCAAGTTACAGATACATGAGACTAAGAGATAAGCCGTTAAAAAAGTGCGATGGACTATCGTGGAAAACTGTCAATTAACCTGAATTGAACACGCTTTGTTACATACAGGGGAATTTGTATTTAAAGTAGAGCAGCGAAAAAGCCACTGATCAGAGTAAATTAAAGACCAAAGAATTGAATGTAGAAGAATAACGTTGAGGTGATAAAAACAAGAAGCTAGTAAACGTTTAAGAGTAAATAGCAAAGCGGCCAGTTAAAGCCGCCTCGTCAGATCGGCTAAAACGCGTTGTCTTGATGAATCTTGATAAATAGAGGAGAGTCGACTTTGCTGTAATCAATTTTATACTCTTTACCATTCAGGGTTTGCACAAAAATTAATGTTTTTTCATCACCAAACACATCCGTCACAGTCACATCCACTAACTCGATATCTTGCAACTTAGCTTCACGTTTATTTTCCGGTACTTTACCGGTAAATTGCTTCAAGGCTTTGTGTGTTACTAACACTGGCGGGTTTTCTTCACCATTAAGAATAAGTAAATCCAATTTTCTTATTTTGTGAATTATGGTGTTTCTACCACTCACTAAGAAAGGTTTTTCAGTCATAAACGTCTCCGCAATGGCGAATTGCCATTTGTATAATTTTAAATCTGTAACTGTGGTTTGAATGTAACAAAGTTCTTTCTACCTTGCACCCCTATTTAATTGACTTTCAAGCAGATTTGGCAATTCTTACAGGCCCAAATAGAGAATTTAGCTTAGGAGATAATTAACAGTATATAAACATTTATCGTATTAGCGAAAATTTATATGCCGCAAATGTTGGCTCACAGTCAGTTTAATTGAGCAGGACACTATGTCATAATTCCAATTAACATCAGTAGGAATAATCTTTCTACTTCACTTTAAAAATCAAGCCGTTTCTAAGGAATATTTAACGGTTTTCAAGGACGTTTCATACAATGAAAAAACGCTATATTGTTCTCACCATTGTTTTAGCTGCAATTCTTATATTACCTAAATACATCAGCACACAAGTCAGTAGTAACATTGACCAATATATAACTGAAATCAATAAAATTAATGGCTACAACGTAGAAGTTGTAGAATTAAAAGATGGTTGGTTCAGCTCCAATGGCACACTCAAAGTCAAAATTTCATTAGCTCAAATGGCGGCTAATTCAGACATACCTTGGGCTGATGACGATACAGAGGTGTTATTGGACTTTACGTCTCATCATGGTCCAGTGATTTTTACCGATGGATTGGATATCGGCTTGATCAATTGGGAACTAGTTTATAACGGTGATTTATTAAGAAGTAAACTTGATTGGCCAGAAGATACCAATTTCTACGAACTTACCATAGGTAAGGGTTTGTTAGGTGGTATCGATATGGAAGATCGCATTGTGCCATTCTCTGTTATTGAAGAAAGTGAAAATCAGAAAGTCGTTTTTTCTGGTTATCAGGGGGAAGGAGAACAATCAGGTAGTGGCTTTTCGTATGAAGGAGATATGAAGTCGTTTCAGTTTACGTCAGACGAAGGTAAATTCGAAATAGAAAATTTCGAAATTTCAATGGAATCCGAAGGTGAACTATTCGCAGCGATGAGTGGCGAAATATTTGAATCAAATGCGGCAATGAAAATCGATAAAATGAATTTGTTAGCAGTTGGCGAAACGGAACAGTCAGTTAAACTAAAAGAACTATTGTTTTCAGTGGAATCAGAAATTGATGAGCAAGAACAATTCATGAATATCGCTCAGAACTTAAAGATTGAGAGTGTCAAAGCCATGGACTACGATGTGACCGACATTAAATTAGATGTTGAAACAAATCGTATAAGCCTAGTGTTCATCAAAGCATATCAAGAGTTTGCAAAATCCTTATCTGGATTAGACGAATATCAAATGCAGCAACAATCAATGAGCTTCATAACCCAAAACTTGCTACCGCTTTTACAAAGCCAACCGCAGCTAAACATCAGCAAACTTTCAGCCAATTTACCGGAAGGAAAGATATCAGGGCACAGCAACAATCAATTAGTTGGAATTGATGCAATGCCAGATGCAACTGGAGACCCTAAATTCTGGATCGATCACACGGTTTCAGAAACGCAACTAGAACTAGATAAAGATGTCGCAAACTTATTATTCACTCGTTACGTGACTAGCCAGTTGCAACTAAACCCACAAACGGCCGAGATGTCACAAGAAGAAATAGAACTTATCGCAGCACAGCAAGTGCCAAACATGATCGAAGGTCTCAAGTTACAAGGCTTTCTAGTGGAAAAGGATGATAAGTTGATATTAGAGTTCTCACTCAAGGACGGAAATGCAGTTTTGAATGGCAATGCTATCCCTTTGCCCTACTAACTTTGCAAAAAACCACGAGAAAAGGTAGCTTAACCGTTACCTTTTCATCGCTCCACAACAAAAACGCACAAATATTAAGCAAACGGTGATATCAGCCATACAAAATAATGACAACGCCAAAAAAACTGCTTATACTGCGCACCGTTTTGGAAATCCAAGTTCCAAACATCCTCAAATGGCCCGATAGCTCAGTTGGTTAGAGCATCCGACTCATAATCGGCAGGTCCCCTGTTCAAGTCAGGGTCGGGCCACCATTTTTTCTATATAAATCGGCTCTACCCAATAAACGGGGATCAGCATTCATCTTACCCGATTGATAACACCATCCCGACCACAATGGGTCATCACTCTTATTTGATAGTTTTCGAATAATTGACGAGATTCAACATTCAAAGATCAATAGCTGCATTACTAAGTGTCTAAAAACACGGTCTCCAACCAATCAATAAATACTTTTACCCGCGAAGCATGCTGCCTATTGCGTGGGTACAAAATAGATACTGGGGAAGGAGTGGGAGGATAATTTTCCAGTATTGGAATCAATGTACCGTTTTTTATATCTGATTGAACATGATAACGGGGAACCTGGACAATACCTAGGCCTAGTCTCGCCGCAGCCACTAATGATTCGGCAGCATTAACGGTCAGTGATATTTTGGGAGAGACGGTTTTTATCGTGCCTTCAATGCAGAACTCCAGCGGCGTTGCCACGCTACTTCCCGTAGCCCGAAAACCAACGATTTTGTGGGTTTTGAGATCTTTTATACTAGCTGGGGTACCAAATAGCCTCAAATATTCGGAAGAGGCCACTGTTACCTCTTCCAATAACACAATTTGTTTGCTCACTAAGTCTTCTACTTTTGGCGTTCCAACCCGAATGACACAATCAATACCTTCACGAATGACATCTGAAAACCGGTCACCCTCACTCATATACAGCTCAATGTCCGGGTAAGCGGTTAGAAATTGCGGGAGTTTAGGCATTAAGAAGTGGCGAGCCAACGTTCCATGTACATCGACCCGTAATCCTCCTTTGGGCTTTGCCCCTGAAAATACGGTCTCTGCATCATCAACGTCTTGGATTATCGATAAACATCGTCGATAAAATGCTTCACCATCTATAGTTGGAGTGACTTGTCGCGTCGTCCTCTCAAGTAAAACAACACCAATTCTTTTTTCAAGCCTCTTCACCACATCGGTCACTGTGGAACGGGCAATATTCAAGTCTTCGGCGGCTTTGGTAAAGCTCTGTCTCTCCAAGACCCGCGTAAACACGCGCATAGCATCGATTCTGTCCATTATTATTCATAATTTTCGGATAGTCATTCCGAATATTAGCTAATTATTCGGAATATGAAAAATGATACTTTCTCAATCGCTCAAACAAACAATCTTTTCTGAGGAATAATTATGATAAGTATTAACAAAGTAGCTTTAATAACCGGCGCTTCAAGAGGTATCGGGGCCAGTATCGCTAGACGCTTGGCAAATGATGGGTTTGCCATAGTGGTGAATTATGTAGGAAGTGAAAACGCTGCAAGAAATGTAGTTACACAAATTACAGAGGCTGGTGGCCGCGCAATTGCTCACCAAGCTGATGTATCTGATGCCGCTTCGGTGAGTACCATGTTCGACCAAGTGGAATCAACATTAGGGAATGTTGAGGTGTTAGTGAACAACGCTGGAATTATGGATCTTCAACCTCTTGCCAAAGCGGATGCACAACACGTCGACAGACAAATTGATATTAATCTCAAGGGGACGATAAATACTCTGCGAGAGGCTTCAGTCCGGCTTAATCATGGCGGACGTGTGATCAACTTTTCGACAAGTGTGGTGGGTCTCAAACTAGAGAATTACGGTGTATATGCTGCTACAAAATCGGCTGTAGAAACCCTAACGGCAATTATGGCCAAAGAGATGCGTGGAAAATATATTAGGGTTAACGCCGTGGCTCCGGGGCCGACAGCAACTGAATTGTTTTTAAACGGCAAATCGGACGAGTTGATAGACCGTATGGCCAAAATAAATCCGCTTGGGAGACTTGGAACACCAGATGATATTGCATCTGTAGTGTCGTTCTTGGCAAGTACAGATGGGGGCTGGATCAATGGTCAAGTAATACGTGCCAATGGCGGAGTCATTTAAGGAGTCCCCCATATCAAAAAGGTAATTTGGGTTACTTGATGATCTCGTGGATTCGTATTATTCATGGACAGCCACATATTTATTATGATTCATGGACAGCCACAAACTAGACTCTTAGGATATTATTCATGGACAGCCACAAACTAGACTAGAACTAGACTCTTAGGAAAATAGAATCAACTATGCTTTAGTATGATTAATTCA
>NZ_JAUORY010000037.1:0-20276 GCF_030548145.1 Aliiglaciecola sp. 2_MG-2023 | reverse complement strand
GTGTCATACTCAACATGTGAAGTTGAGATTGTGATACCACGCTCACGCTCTTCTGGAGCGTTATCGATTTGATCAAACGCTGATGCAGCACCACCATAGGTCTTTGCTAGAACTGTAGTGATTGCCGCTGTTAGCGTCGTTTTACCATGGTCAACGTGGCCAATTGTACCGACGTTTACGTGGGGTTTCGTACGTTCAAACTTTTCTTTTGCCATCTTAAATTTTTCCTAGCAAAGTAATTAAAAAAAACCTAATCAAAGAGTTGGGGGAGAACTGGTGCTGATAGGCAGATTCGAACTGCCGACCTCACCCTTACCAAGGGTGCGCTCTACCAACTGAGCCATATCAGCACTAAATATGGAGCGAGCAGTGGGAATCGAACCCACATCATCAGCTTGGAAGGCTGAGGTAATAGCCATTATACGATGCTCGCAAACCTATTCTCTATCCACCTCGTTGAAAGTGGTGGCGTGACACATTGCGTCACACCATACACCTGATTAAACTGCAGGTGCACAGTAAAAATGGTGGAGGGGGCAGGATTCGAACCTGCGAAGGCTGAGCCGGCAGATTTACAGTCTGCTCCCGTTGACCGCTTGGGTACCCCTCCAGGATTGATGGTGCCGACTGCCGGAGTCGAACTGGCGACCTACTGATTACAAGTCAGTTGCTCTACCAACTGAGCTAAGTCGGCACTGCATCAAGTGGGTGCGCATTCTAGAGTAATGATCCTAAGGGTGCAAGAGTATATTCTCAAAAAAACATGAAAAAATGCGGATTTATTTAAATTAATCGTTTAGTTGCCTAAAAAACCTACGGAACCAACAAATTGATAAAAATAATTGTGCGTTTTTACAGCAATTTATTAAAAATTATTTTTAAATTTATTTGCTAGGAATAAAACGACTTAAGCCTTGTAATACTAAATCTGGTTTAAATTGTACTTTTTCATCAATAATATTTTTGAGTAATTCACTATCGCCACCACACAAAAATATTCTGTAGTCATCAGAATAACCACTAATGCGCTTTCTAGCGCTGTATAAAAAACCTTCTAACATTGCCAAGCCGCCCATATTGACACAATCAGGTGTACTTTTTCCGAGTGACAATGCATCTGGGGTTTGTTGATCTGCAAACACTTTTGAGGTTTGGCTAGTGACTGCCTTGCGCATTAATTGAAAGCCTGGGGCTATCCATCCACCTAAGTGTTGTTCTCCGACAAGAACGTCACAGGTAGCTGCTGTGCCCAAATCTAAGATTGCTACGGGCAATTGGGTATGCAGCCGTGCGCCTAATACTGCAAGCCAACGGTCAACGCCTAAGGTCTGGAATTGTTGATAAGCACAACTAATACCAAACGCTGTAGCCTGAGTCACGACTTGTTGAAACGGGATATTATGCAAGTGACATAGCTGTTTAATTTTGAGTGTTACCTGATCATTTTGTACGCTGGCGGCTATGACACATTGGGCGCTGCTAATTTGATACTGTAAATCTTCGATAGAATCACAGACTTGAGTCACGACTTTTGAATCTGCGCTGGCAATTTGTGCGTACTTAATACGGCTATTGCCAACATCTATCAGTAAAATGTCATGCAGGCCTGACACTGATTTCACCTCCATGAAATGTTTCGATTTTGCCGTCTTTTTCTAATAAAAGAGCACCATCGTTATCAATCCCTTTCACTTTGCCATATACACACTGATTACCAACCATTAGTTTTACGGGTTTGTCGTAAAAGTAATCTAATTCAGCCCACTGGCTAATGAAAGGCCTTAAGCCTTGGGTTTCAAAAATCGTTAGCGCTTTAGTTAGCTCGTCAATTAAGGTGGCGGCAAGCACATTTCTATCAATAGTTAGGCCAGTAGCTTGCACTAAATCCGTCCAAGGTTGGTCAATGTTTAGCGCCTTTTTAGGTAAATCGATATTCAAACCTATGCCTAAAATACAATCACAAGCAGCGCCCATTTGCCCTTCAACTTCAACCAAGATACCCGCAAGCTTTTTATCTTGCAGGTAAACATCATTTGGCCATTTAAGCATTGCTCCTTTCACTGAAAGTGTCTGCAATGCCTTTACCACCGCAATACCTATTACCAAACTCAAACCATTAATAGCTTGATATCCACCAGCAAACGACCAGAACATCGACATATAAATACTCGAACCATAAGGAGATACCCAAGTCCGTCCTCTGCGTCCTCGTCCAGCAGTTTGCGCCTCAGCTAAACACACGTAACCATTACTTGGTTTCACATTCATGTCTCTGATGAACTGATTTGTTGAATCTATTACGTTTTGCACGTTTATCTGCGATTGCATCACCTGGGGCAATAACTGGGCAATTTTGCGGTGTTCTAATAAAGTTAAGGATTTCGCTAAACGATAGCCCTTTCCCGTTACTCTAAAGATATCTAAACCTAACTCACACAAGCCTTTAATGTGTTTCGACACGGCTGCGCGACTGAGTCCAAGCTCTTGGCCTAACACTTCACCTGAATGGAACTGTCCATCGGCCAAGCGTTGCAGAATAAGAGTACGAGAAAAATTAAAACTCACAGTGATACCAGCCCCTTGTTACCAATTAAACGTACTTCATTTTCTAAATGGATAGAAAAAGTATTCTCCACTTTGGTTTGAATTTCCCGCGCCAATTCTAATAACTCAGCCCCATTTCCATGACCGTTGTTTGTCAGTACCAAAGGCTGGTTAGGATGGCATTGAATCCCGCCTAATTGTTTGCCTTTAAAACCAAGATGGTCAATTAACCAAGCTGCAGGAACTTTGACGCTGTTGTGATCCACCGAATAACAGGGTAAATCAGGCCAGTCACACTGCAAACTTGCGAAATGCTTATTGCTTACCAACGGATTTTTGAAAAAGCTACCAGCGTTACCAATTTCGTTAGGATCAGGCAGCTTCTCTTGGCGGATAGCAATGACTTTATTAAAAATTTGCTCTGCATTGGGTTGTTTTAGATTGGCTAGTTCACCGTAGTGATTGCACGCTTGCCAACGTTTAGGAATGTGAAGAACAACTTGCGTGATGATCACCTTACCGGCTAGATGTCGCTTAAAAATACTGTCTCGATAACCAAACTGACACTCTTCATTTGTCAAGCTATGTTGTTTTGCTGTGGCAATTTCCGTGAACATCACCTGTTTTACAAATTGATTTAACTCAACCCCATATGCACCTATATTTTGTATGGGCGCAGCTCCCACTGAGCCAGGAATCAACGCGAGATTTTCTAATCCAAAAATATTATTTTGCATGCAAAAGCAGACGAGTTGATGCCAGTTTTCTCCCGCACTAACCGTCAGTTGATAATAGTCATCAAACTCTTTAACGGTCTTACCTTTAGATTCTAATGTGATAACCGTGCCATCAAAATCTTCCAAAAAAACACAATTGCTACCTTCGCCGAGAACCCACAAAGGCGTTTCAACATCCTTTAGGGCTGCGAAGTCATTGTCGATGGATATCAATTTTTTACTGTGTGTAGAAAATCCAAAGGTGTGCAGAGATTTAAGTGAATGCAAGGTTGCTTCCAAGATATTTTTGCACAGTTTAACGAAAAGATATGCGGTGTAACAAGTGTTGCTTTGTGATAGGTCAAGTTTTCAGCAGAACAGAGGGAGTGGTTATCCGCAATCAGCCAGCCATAAAAAAGCCCGAAATTCATCGGGCTTTATTCTTCAGCATGGCTATTTATTTATCAATTCCGTGACTTTTGAGCATAAATACAAGCTCTTCAGCATAATCACGTAGTCTGCCATAGCGGCCACTATTGGCAAAATGCCCTGCCCCCATATTAATTCGCATGATTAGTAGATTGTCATCGGTCTTCATTTCACGCATTTTAGCGGTCCACTTAGCGGGCTCCCAATAGGTTACGCGGGGATCATTTATTCCACCACTGACCAACATAGGAGGATATTCCTTAGCTTCAATGTTGTCGTATGGAGAATAACTTGCGATGAGATCGTAAGCTGCCGAATCTTCTAGTGGATTGCCCCACTCTGTCCACTCAGGTGGCGTCAGTGGCAGCGTAGCGTCAAGCATAGTATTGAGTACATCGACAAACGGCACTCCAAGGGTCACTGAGCGCCATAATTGTGGAGCCTGAATGGTAACCGCTCCCATTAATTCACCGCCAGCGCTACGACCCGAAATTGAAATATTGCCTTCAGACACATAATTTTCTTTAATTAGATACTGTGCTGCATCAACAAAATCATTAAAGGCATTGGTTCGTTTTTCCAGTTTACCATCCAAATACCATTGATATCCCAGCATGTCACTACCACGAACATGTGCGATAGCGAAAGCAAAACCTCTATCTAATAAACTGAGTCTGAGTTCTGAAAATCCAGGTGGAACGGTTATCCCATAAGCCCCATAGCCGTACAAATGCATAGGCTGTTTGCCGTTCTTTTTGAAACCTTTTTTATATACCACTGAAATCGGAACCTCTACACCATCTCTTGAAGGTGCCATTAGACGCTCAGTAACATATTGAGATTTATCGTAACCAGATGGAATTGTAGTGACCTTTCTGGTTTCCAGCTTTTTATCGTTAACTTGATAATCAAATACAGTGTCAGGGGTAACCATCGATTCATAGTCAACCCGAACAAAGTCTTGATCAAACTCTGAACTATTGCCTAAAGAAGCGGAATAAACCGGTTCAGGAAAGGCAATGTCATGGGAGTTTCCTTGATAGTCGCGAATTCGAATTTTATCAATTCCCTTTTCTCGAGCCTGTAAGGCAATGAAACCTTTGAATGTCTGCATTCCCAATAAATAAAGATCGTCAGAGCCTTCAATCAGTGTTTGCCAATTGTCGTAACTTGGTTGGCTGTCATCAACACTAACAAATCTTGAATTTTTGTGGGTATCGTTGGCTAAAATATAGAATTTACCATTAGCGTGATCTATTGAAGCAGAAAATCTCATCTCCCTTGATATCAATAACTTAGGTTCAGAAAACAAATCGTCGCCTGGAATAACACTGAGTTCAGATACTTCTCTTTGCCCACTGCTTACTACCAAGTACTTATCGTCACTGGTGAAATGGAAGCTTAAGAAAAAGCCATCGTCTGCTTCACTCAGAATAATTTTATCGTCAGATTGCTGACTACCAATTTTATGCACATTAATGCTAGCTGTGCGCCATTTATCTTTTTCCAACTGGCCATAAATAACCGTTTTGCTGTCTGCGCCAAAGGCGATTTCGCCATTTACCTCGGTTATTTCATCTTCTAAGTATTCACCACTTTGTAAGTCAACAATTCGAACTGTGTAACGTTCAGCGCCATCGGTGTTGAAGGAATACACCAGCAAGCGGTTATCAGGACTTATATCCCAGCCGCCTAAAGTAAAATAATCGAAATCTTTGGCTAGTTTAGTTTCATCAAGAAAAACCTCTTCTTCACCAGTAGTCAGATTTTTGCGGCTACGTGTTCGATACTCTTCGCCTTCGCGGTAATACCAACGATATTCGTAACCATTGTCAATCCAAGGAACCGATTCTTCTTGTTCGTTTGTACGCCCTTTAACTTCTTCGAAAACCGTGTCGATAAGGGACTTATTAGGTGCTAAAAACTGGTCGAAGTAAGCATTTTCTGCAGTTAAATAGTCAATAATGGGCTTGTCATTCACTTCCGGATATCCAGAATCTCTAAGCCAGTGGTAAGGATCATTTAACTCTTTACCGTGGTATTTAGCTGTGTAATCTTGCTTTGCGGCAACTGGGGCGGCAACGCTGAGTTGTTTTAATCTGGGGTAAGTTTGCATTTCGGGTTCTTTGTCATTTGAACAGGCAGATAAAATTAATACGGGTACTAGTAATGAGAGTGCTAAACGCATTGGATAAATGTCCCTATTTTTTTTTGGTTAACAACAGATAATACGACTAGTTACAAAATTTACCAGTGAAATTAAATGGTGAATTGCTAAAACGAGTCTAAGAACCCGTGCGAGTTAATGGAAAACGTTCAAGCAATTCCTTTACAACCACACGCTGTGCTTTTGCTAAACTTGCACTGTTGTCTGTTTTGAAATCATGGCTATTGGTAGCTGACCATACTAGCCTATCGTTGACTAGTACTTTCATGCTCACTACTGCGACTGGGATTTGATCTGAACCTATGGGTAAACTAACCCCGCCACCCACACTCACACCGCCTGAGCGTCCGTAAGAACCAGTACCTAGGCCAATTGAAAAACTACTGTCGTTATCGCGATAATCAATGTAGTGATCGAGCTCTACAACGGCATCAGTGTAACCAAGGTCACCAATAAGTTTATTATTAGCCTCTAAAAACTGTGAAACTTGAGTAATAATACGATTAGCACTCAAGCTATCTTCGACGTTTCTAGATATCACCGAATAACTTTTAAACGCGCCAAAATTGGTATTTTGATCGGTGTCCATCACAATATTGTTAGAACTACATGCACTAAGGAAAGTAAGTCCAATACACATAGCCATGATCTGGCTAAACTTGGCTGAAAAATGACTAAATTGGTAAAACATAGGAATTCCTTTACGTAGTCAACTTTAAAATCATTACACAATTAACCCTTTAATACCCTGCGGTGGTAAAAATTGATCACTTTGTATGACACTAAGATCGATAACAAGTTTAGTTGAGTTTCGCCAAGGAAGACAATCCGCACGCCGATAAAACTGCGATACGGATTGTTAATGCATAATATTGAGGTAGCGTTTAAGAAGCGCTTAATTCGGCTTGTAGTTGCTCTGTGGTCGATTTTTCAGACTGTACAAACTTACGCCATTGTTGTGCCATACCACGACTAGTAGGATGTTTTTCAGCTTCAGCCAATTGATTTAGTGCATCAACATAGCGTTTTTGATTGAAATACGACATTCCCAAGACTAAATGTGTGGTTCCTTCATTTCGTAAACCACCTTTGTCCAGCGCTTTGAGCGCACTTTCAATGGCTTCGTCAAACTTATCCATGTTCAGCAAAATTTGCGCTAACTGTGCATCTAATTCACCGTCTTCAGACAAGGCAGCTGCAGAACGCATAACAGGTACGGCTTTTTCGTGTTCTTTGGCAAGGGACCAAGTTTGCGCTAAAAACTTTAAGTTCCTGAGGTTTTTTTCAAGTACGCCATCTTGCATTGCTTGCTCCATCAACCTGGCACCTTTATATGGTACTTGATGGTAATAATACAGCTGAGCTAAGTTGAAAATATCCGAGGCTTTTGTAATGTAATCACTTTGGTAAGCCGCTTCGAGAATCGCTAACTGTTTCTTTTCTTCACCCAACTCGCCATACATACCTGCAAGCTGCACCCAATACTCAGGACGGTCAAATAATTTAACCATTTTTTCAAGCACTTTGGTCACTTGCTCAGTTTGTTTCAACTCGTAGTATATAGCTCGTTGAAGCACGTACCAATTCTCATCGACTTTGTAGCCTTCTTCACTATTTTCTTGCTGTAAAATAGCTTCATTGATGTATTCAGAAGCAGCCTGATAATCTTTCTTCTGATACATAGCTTGGGCCTTGAGCACTAAATTTTTAACCGGTAACTTACCTGGCTGCAATGCTTCCCAACGTTCCAAGTACTCGATAGTCTTATCGTAATTACCGCGCATCATTTGCAATTGTGCCAAACTAAACAAAGTACTTTGTTCAAATGACTCAGGAATGGGTTGCTGTTCTACTACGCTCTCAAATGATTCGATAGCTTTATCATAATCTTCGACGTTGTAATAAATAAAACCGTAGAAGTTATGCAACATCGCCAGCTCGTAGCTATTCATAGAGCTTTCTTTGGATTTAACGACATCCAATATTGCTAATGCTTCAGCAGTATTACCTTCGTCGGCAACTTTCTGAGCGCGAGCCAATTGGTCGTATACTCGCGTACGAAGAGCCGGTGTTCTTCGGGTCTTTCTTTCACTGGCACTATTATCTTGTGCACTAGCTGTAGGTGCCGTTACTACAGACGATATAAGTGTGAATGAGCTTGCCAATAAGATGGCTAAAATGCACTGTGTTATTTTCATGCTTGCCTCTTAGTTAACCATCGATCTGGAAAGTAATGCGGTTTTGCACACCAGACACTTCTGCAGGTTCACCGTTCACAACTCTGGGTTTATATTTAAATTTCAGTGCTGCATCCATCGCTGCCTGATTAAATATATCCGGTGGAGTTGCTTGTACTACGCGAATATCTTTTACTGCGCCTAATTTAGATACAGTAAATTCAACTATTACAAAGCCTTCTATTCCGCGAGATAAAGCTCGTCGTGGATAAACCGGAGCAACCTTAACGATTGGCAAATATTCGCCATCACCTGATTCTAGGGCCAATCCACCACCAAGGGCGATATCACCACCGACATCGGCTTCAAACGCCATACCACTGCCATCAGCATCAGGCGTAGGTGAATCCATTTGCGGCTGTTCCATTTGCGGTGGCGGCTCTTTAGGTGGTGGTGGCTTTCTCGGCTTACGATCTTTTTGTTCAACCGTTTCTTCTTTCTTCAAGCGTACGAAATCGAGCACCGCACCGGGCTTGGGATCATCTAACGTTTGATCACCACTAGCGATAAGAGCTTGCATCAAAAAGAACAAACTAATCGTGATGAAAAACGCTAATACAACTGCCAGAAGGAGTCTTGCCATTATATTTTACTCTTGTGCTGCGATAGAAACATCGTAGACACCCGCTGCTCGCGATGCATCCATGACTTTAATAAGCGTTTCAGTAGTCGCTTTACGGTCTGCTTGAATAACAACCGTACCCTGTGGGTTTTCGGCTTTTAAACGTTCAATGTTGGCTTGAACTGCACGTACGTCTACTCTGCGTTTATTAATCCAAATTTCACCTTTGTCGCTTATGGCAACTAAGATATTTGCACGATCTTTCTTCACTGCTGTGGCAGCTTCAGGTCGGTTTACGTCGATCCCCGATTCTTTTACAAATGAAGCGGTTACGATAAAGAAAATCAACATGATAAATACAACGTCCAACATCGGCGTCATATCGATTGTTGCTTCTTCTTCTTCGACTAAATTCTGAATTTTTCTCATAATTACTCTTTATTCACGCAGGCCTGGGCTCTAACGTTGAATCTCCAATGCATCTTCTAGATGTAAACGTTCGGTTTTTGCTGTGCGCGTTAACCATGTAGACGCGAATACGCCGGATAACGCACCCACCATGCCAGCCATTGTGGGTATAGTAGCTTGTGAAACCCCTGCGGCCATTGACCGGGCGTTACCGCCACCAGACATGGCCATTACATCAAATACCACAATCATACCTGTTACCGTTCCCATCAAACCCAATAGAGGGCATAGCGCGACTAACGCCTGAATAATGGGAAGACTGAAGCGTAATTTAAGACTGACTCTAGAAATCATTGCTTGTCTAATCTGATGCGCATTCCATGAATTTCGATCGCTACGTGCTTGCCAAGTGGAAATGGTCTGTTTCTTAAATTGCTTATGACCATAAGTCACATAGAAAATACGTTCGAGTATCAAAATCCACATCACGAATATCAAGGCACCTATTATCAGCAGGATAATCCCACCGGTTTCGGTGAAGTCTCGGATTGATTCAAAGATCTCTACAAACATCGTCTTATGCCTTAGTGCCAGACTGTGTTTCAGCTCGTTCAGCAATGACACCCGCTGCTTGTTCTTGCAATATCGCTACAATATTTTTGCTTTGCGTACTGAGCAATGCATAAAGCAGAGTAGTAGGAATGGCCACAACCAAACCAAGAACAGTGGTAATCAATGCCGATGAGATACCGCCAGCCATAATTTTCGGGTCACCTGTACCAAACAAGGTAATTTGTTGGAAGGTCACAATCATACCGGTAACGGTACCAAGTAACCCACCAAGGGGAGCAACCACTGAAATCATTTTTACTAGTGTTAAGAAACGTCCTAATTTAGGCACTTCAGCTAAAATGGCTTCGGTTAAATGCAATTCCAAGGATTCGGTGTCAGCATTTGGATGGGCATCTTTCACTTTAAGCACGCGACCCAAAGGATTCCCCTCAGATATTTTACTCGACTTAAGTTGTGCATTTACTTTGGCGCCAACAAGCGTAAGTACCACAAAACGCCAGAACGCGACCAAAATACCAACTGCACCAACCGCAATAATGATATATCCCACAAGGTCACCTTGGTGAATACGCTCTTCAAGACTTGGCGCTTGAACTAACAATCCAAGAATAGTTCCGCCCGTTGGGTCTAATCCAAATGAAACCAATTCACCATCAGAGCTCTGTAAATTTGCGGCGCTGTCTGTGTAACGATCTGCAGGTTGACGAATCAATTCAGCAACAGTATCGGTTTCGCCTTCGTACTTAAGGTATTTGCCATCAGACACGAGTGCAAAAGGTCCTACACGAACGACTTCTTTATTGACTTTAGCGCCACCAGCTTCTACAACATCAGTTGTAAATTTAGTGACTTTGCCTGACTCAGTCATTTCGCGTTGAATTTCAAACCACACCCGCTCTATTTCTTCAATTGAAGCTAATTTAGAACTCGTCCCCATAGACTGGGCCATTTCATCTAAAAATTCAGAACGACCAGAGATTTGCGCTGAAACAGTTGAGTTGTAAAATTTGTTTTTGGTGTCACCTGCAACCTGTTGTAACACACCGAATAGTTCTTTTAACGAACCTAGGCGTTTATCCAAAGCATCATTCAAATCTGCTAATTTGAATTCATTCTCTTCAAATTGCGTTTCCAGCTTTTCAGATGTGTTCAACTGAGCATTACGTTGTGAGGTCACATCACGCAGCATTTGATCTTGTTCAGCACGTTTTTGTACAAACTCTTTTTCACGCTGAGTATTTTGTTGATTTTGTTGGTATTGGCCTTGCTCTAATTGCTTAAGCAGTGCATCCAAATCTAGTGGTTTACTTTCCTGAGCAAAAGCTGCTCCAGCAAAAGTAGCAACCAAAAGAACAGCAGTATTTCTAATTAATTTTCTCATGGTTTCTACTCTCTTAATCCGTGATCGCAACTGGCAGCATCAACAAATCAGGTGCCATTTGTTTCTTGGCCATTCTAAGACCTTTGGTAATTTGCGTGCGGTAGTCAGAAGAAAGTGATTCCCACTGACGAGTTTGTTTATTCCAAATTCCTTGCATACCTGCATCACGAGTTTGGTATATAAGTGCGGTTCTACCGATGCGTAAGAAATCGACATTTCGTTCCTGACCATCAATAGTGTGCAATCCAGGGTAAGCCTCTAAGGTTCGCCCGTAATCCATCTCGACTTGGTAAGCTTCCATTACACGTCTGAATTTCTCAGAAGGAGCAACATCTGCGCGATCCATCATATTACGTAAATCAATAATGCGATTGGCACGTTCTTCTTCTAAAAATGGAACATCAAGTTCCACAAACTGTGCTAACCCATCAATCATTCGAATCATTAATGGTGTTATTTGACGTTCGATAACACTTACTTCGTCAATTGCGCTATTCAAATCCAACATTTCTTGTTGCTGATTAGCAATTTGTTTTCTTAACTGCTCGTTGTAAACCAACAAACCATCAATTTCTTTATTGATAGTTTTGAATTGTTGCAATTTACTGCCGATTTGGTCAGTTATATTGTTAATCTTTGATTGGGAATCCGCTGCAGACTCGTTAATTTTAGTTGCAGCATCAACCACAGGTTGCAATTCTTTGTCTTGCTGCGCAAAAGCAGCTTGACCTGCCAACAGACTAACGAATAGTGCTGCAGACAACGTTTTTGTAAGTTTCATACAATCAAACCCTAGAGTGGAATCGAGTTGGTTTACCACCAACAATAAAATCTGAGGGCAAGGATAGGGGCATAGTGTGACAGTATTATTACAAAACCAAACAGAATGTAGATATCTGTGATTGAATCAAATAACTAGTAAAACAATACTCATAACCAACTGTTTTAATTGAATTAAAAATACATTATGTGAGCAACGAATTAACTTAGACAGGATGACGTAACAGAATAAAGCGGACTAAAATCGGTTGGATTTTTGACATTTTTATGACACAAATATAGATATGAATACGACGTGAACCAGATGTGGCAAGTCCGCAAAACGGTTTATTTAACCTTTAGCCCTACGCTAATTATAAGCGCTAGAGATTATAAAAATCGTTGCAAAATTCCGAAATCAATACACTTTTAAATAATGTTTGCACCTAAAGTTGCCTTTAAAGAATACTGTTTTCATTCAACGATGTAGCAAACTTGTTTTAATTGGTTTTTCGCAGCTACTTTTTAACCAAAGCGGTTGTTGATTTGCTAGTATCTTAATTACATTAAGCACAAATCTAACTCATTCTATTAATTTGGCATCGGATAACGACAAGAATATTGGATTCCTAATTTTTCGCAGTATAAGCGCTTTCTAGCAACCATTGATTAGGATAATTAATGCAACAAACAACCATCATTTTAGTACTTCGCGGAGTATGGCGAACCCCAGTGATATGCGTGTTTTGGTTATTTTGGGGATGTGGGCTTAATGCGCAAACAATGGAAAATTTAGAAACCACCCTTTCTTCTTTAACTCCAGCCCAACAAATCAGTCTTTTGAACGATCAAAAACAGCTTATGGAAAAAGCCTCCTATGAAGAGCAAGCTCGCTACTGGTATTTATTAGGCTTAGCTTTCGATTACGATAATCAGCCACAACCAGCCATTGATGCTTACAGCACCGCCATCAATATCAGCGAGCAGCAAAACTTAAGGCTAACTGACACTTTACCTAGAAGTTATGTCGAACGTTCGTACATGAAATATATTCAAACATATGATCCCAATATTTATTGCGAAGACCGATTTAAAGCCCTGCAATTGTCTCGTCAATTAGCGAACCCCGAATTGCTAGTAAAGGTACTGGTTCAAGCGGCATTTTGTTTTGGTGGTAAACCGGAAAAACTGCAACAAGGGCTCGCATTATTAGTTGAAGCAATTGACGTCGCTGATAAAAATAATTTTGATAATAGTTCCTATGGCATGATTTATAACGCCTCTGGCAACTTATATCAGGAAAACCAATTGTTTGACAAAGCCTATGAATATATTCAGAAGGCATATGATGCTTGGGCAAAAGTCGATGATTTTTCTGACATGTTTAATATGCAACACACACTAGTGGCGTTAGCCATTGATATGCAGAATTTTACTGCGGCTCGTCAACATGTTGATAGACTATTTGAGATTGCCAAACAACAGCCCCAATTCAGCGACTTTACATTTTTTAGCCATTATAACGCAGGTATATTAGCGTTTTTTGAACAGCAATACCCGCTGGCGGTTAGCGAATTTGAAAAGGCATTGGCCCTTCGTGATACTACCGAAGAACATCATTTCATCGTGCAATCTTTATATCCACTGGTCATTGCTTATTTTAACCAAGGGATAGATTCCAAAGCGCGCTCTACCTTGGATCAACTTCTAATCGACTCTCCAGATAAAAACACATGGCCGATGACTCTCAGGGCTATCGATTTGTATTACGCGGGCAACAACAGTGAAGCTATGCATTTGATGGTTGCTGCAAACAGCTCAGAAGTCGACAAACGACGAACCTTTATTGCTCAATATCAACACGCAGCCAATACATTAGTTGAAGACAGTCTGACCAAGTTAGACAACAAGGTGCTACAACAAACCTTGGAAATTAATCGTTTACAACTGGCAGAGGAACAAAGTCAAAAACGTCTCGCGCAAATTTTAATTGCTGTGAGCGTTGTCATATTTGCGGCGTTATTTGGGTTTGTTATGCATTTGATTAAAACCCGACGTCTTTTTAAACATCGTGCACAAATCGATTACTTAACGCAAATTGCTAATCGCAGAACTATTTTTGAACTTGGCTATAAGTTGCTAAATGAAGCGAAAATGCACAACAAGTTACTTTCGATATTGATTATTGATATCGATCATTTTAAACGAGTGAATGATACCCTCGGTCATGAAGTTGGTGATCATGCTCTTACATTAGTCAGCCAAAGGGCACTTGGCTGTTTACGACAACTCGATAAAATTGGCCGAATTGGCGGTGAAGAGTTTATGGTATTGCTGCCCGACACTGGTTCCAAACAAGCATTAGATATTGCCGAGCGTATCCGTAAGGAAATCGAAAAGTCACCTTTGCGAAAAAACGATGAAGACTACTCACTAACCATCAGTATAGGGCTAGCGGTAGCATCAGCAGATGAAACCTTAGAAAGCGCGATGGCACGTGCCGACACAGCCCTTTACAATGCAAAACAAAAAGGCCGAAACCAAGTTGTTGTAACGAGTTAGCTATCAATAAGTTGTGATCAGTCAGTAACAATACATATGCTGAAATCAGGTTTTTCAAAGCACTGTAAACTGAGTCCGGTAGTGATAGTCAACATTGGATTAGCAGGGCACAAAATGCGTTAAAAATTAACGCATTTAGGGAAAAGCAGTCTTTTATATTTCAGACTGCTTTGAGTAAAGAAGTTATTTTTACTGGGTACGATTAGTTAAGGTCATATGTTTCTGTGTACACATGCGTGGTAGGTCCTTGATCGCCTCTTTTAAACTTAGCGCCACGCTTAGCCACACCATTTTCGTCATAAAATGAATGCCAATCGTTGCGCACTAAGGTTCCGTCTGCTGTTTTAGAAATTTCCACATGTTGGAGTAAATATGACTTACCGATAGTGAAGCATTCTCCGTGAGTATTGACGCCAGAAAAACGTTCAAACTCTGGAATCCAATGATAGGTAGCGTTGCAGCCAGGTACTGTTGATAAACCGCTCATTTTAATATTTTCAAAAGCCTTTGGATTGTCGCCTTTTCCCCACAGAGTTAATCCTTCATCTATGTTTTTGAAAGAGTATAAATCGACTTTAAGGTTACCAAAGTCATTGCGATACAGTCGCCAGATTTGATTTCTATCCGGTCTTACGTCAGGTTGGCTAGTTTCATAATAAATCCAATAGCCGTCCGTACGTTCATGCCAAATACGTTGAAAGCGCAATTCACTTAATCCCCAACGAGGTTCGACCTTAGCGGCTAGATCTTTGTCCCTTTGCGCAATATTAGTTGTAAATCCTAAATGCCATTCGACAAATTTCTTTAGCATTGTGTCATCTTCAAAGCCAGCGGCCTGAACAGAGAAAGACATTCCAGCCGCAACCACTAAAGTCATGAGCAAGCTTTTTACTATTTTCATTATTTTGTACCTTTTATAATTTTTGTTTGTATTTTTAAAGATGCTAGCTAAATGCATTTCAGACACAGCCAATTATTAGAATATGGCAATCATCATTGCTCGATAATCAAATTCATACTACACAACCAAAAACCTAAAGCAATATCATTATATCAATAACCCAGAGTGCTCTGCGTCTTATATTTAAAAAGCGGGATAGTTAGTAGAGGCCGCTATACAAAAGCTATTTGCACGGAGTATGAAGAGAAAAATTTCGAACAAGTGCTTTAAATGGTTCATTAATAGGAAGTTACTTCTAGCGCCCATTGATTCGTATTGCAGGATAGAAATATTCACCGAAAATTCATTCAATTAAAGCTCTTTTTGATACTCCAAAAATTTGTTTGGCCCAATAAATCTAAAACGTTGAAGGACCATCTTGGTAATTAAATTAGCAAATCGAAAAGTGACAAAAAACCCGGATTTCGCAGTTCTATATAAATGGTGAAATGTTAAAAAAATAACAATAAAGCAGCTAAAACAAAGTGAAAATTGAATATAGATCAGTGTCTAATCAGTACAATTAGTGGGAAGAAAAATCGTTAATTTCAGCTTCTTTTTGACAACCAAATATCGCTAAATTTGTAGCCCACAAGATTGTTACAAATTACTAACAAATGAATACTTGCTAGTTGAGGCTCGGAAATTGATAGTCATTATCAAAATTAGACAATAAATGTTGCTCTTAGCCGGTTGGAATATTGAAAGCCCCTGTTACCCCCGCAATTATCATTTGTACACCGATAACGGCTAAAATCAGTCCCATTAATCGGGTGACAATACCAAGAGCGCCTTGACCTATAATAGCCAGAATCCTAGAACTAAAAACAAAGCATAGGAATGTTATAAGACACATAACTGCAAATACAGAAACCGTAATCACGATTCCCATTGTCCCACCAGAGGCAGAATAATTCATTGCGGTCGCAATGGTTCCTGGGCCAGCGAGGAGAGGAACAGCTAAGGGTGAGACAGCAATATCAGAGGTATCATTATTTTCAGCAGAATGCAGATTAGAACCAGATCCATTGAGCATATGATAACCAATCACGAACACCAGAATACCGCCCGTTATCCGCAATGCAGGAAGGGTAATGCCGAACAAATGAAAAATCATCTTGCCGAGCAACGAAAATAATAGAATTACAACAAAGGTAATAATAAGTGCTCTGGCCGCAATGCGAAATTGTTCCGAATTACTTTTATTGCCCGCCAACCCAGCGAAGGCAGCTGTGTTAGCTATCGGATTCATGATGGCGAAAAAGCCCATAAATACAGTTAGCAGTTGTGTGTACAAGTCATTCATAGGTTTTCTCTGACTAATAGTGGACGTATTATCCGGCTTTGCGACCCCGTTTTATTTGCATGCTAGAGTACCTTGTAGGGTCTGAAAGTCCAACGACTACCTCCCCTATTGTCATTCAAGCCGCTTTTTTAGCTGTCATCATTGGCGGGATTGAGCAGAGCCAGAGGGTTTAATATTTTTATGCAGCGTCAAGCAGTATTAATTATCAACATCCTTAAGCTCGCACAGCTTCCTTATTGTTTTCACTTATATTGCACAGTTTCTGCACTTTTGTTTTGTACCTTTACTATCTGAATAAAGAAAGCATCTTAATTCAATCTTAAAGTATTTGAAGATGATGCTTAGACAGCTAAAGGACTATCAATGTTGAAACAATCTCATTTAAGCTTTGCTAACTCATTGAAATATATTGTAAGACTAAATCTTATTATCATCATCTTCGGATCAGTGCTTTGGTTAGTTGCCTGTGGAGGCAGCAATACAGCTACAGATGATCAGGTAACTGATGAAGTGGTTGAAGAAGTCGTTGAAGATGATACCGAAGAAACATCAACTGACATTACGGATACAGATTTTGAAGTCACTGACTGGACAGAAGAAACACATAGTAAGAATGTTGATCCTAATTTCGACGAAGTTTTTGAAGATAACCAAGTTAAACGTTTTGATTTTGTAGTCACTGAAGAGCGTTGGCAAAGCATGCTTGATGATATGACGGCAACCTATGGCGAATTTGGTCAACGCTCATCAAGCAACGGTCTAATTGATACAGATGAGAACCCAATATTTGTTCCCGCTGACGTTTATTACCAAGGAACTCAATGGTATCGAGTAGGTATTCGATTCAAAGGCAACTCTTCGCTACAAAGCAGCTGGCAGGCGGGTATTCTAAAACTATCTTTCAAATTAGATTTCGATGAGTTTGAAGACGATTATCCGCAAATTGATAATCAACGTTTTTACGGCTTCAAAAAGCTCAGCTTGAAAAACAACTATAACGACGAATCACTTTTACGTGAAAAAGTGGCATCTGACGTATTCAAAAAAGCTGGCTTAGCGGTGTCTAATACTGCGTTTTATACACTCTATGTCGATCATGGCAATGGTCCAGAATATTTTGGTCTTTACACCTTAGTAGAAGAGGTTGACGATACACTTATCGATACACAATTTGCTAGCGATGATGGCAATTTATATAAACCAGAAGACGACGGGGCAAGCTTTGTTGAGGGTTCTTTTAGTGAAGAGAACTTTGAGAAAAAGACCAACGAAGATGATGAAGATTGGTCTGATATACTCGCCTTGTTTGCGGCACTGCATGATGATACAGCAACCACTGCTCCGGCAACATGGAGAGAAAATCTTGAGGCTGTTTTCGACGTTGATGGATTCTTAAAGTACTTAGCCGTCAATGGTATTATCCAAAATTGGGATACGTATGGCAGAATGCCCCATAATTACTATCTGTATAACGACCCCGAAACATCGAAGCTAACATGGATTCCTTGGGATAATAACGAAGCACTGCAAGAAGGAAATCAAGGCGGAGCATTGAACCTCGATTTCTCAGACCTTGATTCTAATAGCTGGCCGTTAATTGCTAAACTATATGCAGACGATGTTTACAGGACTCGCTATAACGATTACCTATTGGAAGCAATAGGCGACGCGTTTGATACCAGCAGCATCCAAGCCACTTACGACAGTTATTCAGCGCTTATTGAACCTTATGCAACAACTGAATTATCGGGCTACTCCTATCTAGAAAGTAGCAATGACTTTTACAATGCGATTCAACAACTGAATCAACACGCAGAAAATCGAGCTGAAGCGGTTGAAACATATTTGGATGCACAATAAACACTAACCTATTGTTTTATCAACATAACCCCAGCGATGCTATCGTCTGGGGTTGTAGTTTATATCCAATCGAATATTGCTCTTCCTCTTCGGTATTTACGCCACATTCCCCCTGACTTTAACCTGTTGTTAATAGCCTTATTTAGGCAAATTCAGGGATCTCATTTTTCAGACAATCGATAAATGCACTGAGTTTTAATGGCATGTAATCTCTGCTTGGATAAACTAGCCATGCAGAGGTATCAAAATCTGCGGCGGCACATTCATAATCGGGGAATAAGTTCACCAAACTACCATTTGCCAATTCGTCTCGACATAACCAATCAGGAAGTAACGCCACTCCAAGGCCTGCAACTGCACTTGCAGTCATAGTCATGCCATGAGAGATTAGCAAATGCCCAGCGACTGGAACGACTAACTCTTTTTGATTAGGTTGACGAAATTTCCAAGCTTCTCGATATCCAGGAATTGAAAACCTTAGACATTCTATTTCACTTAAACAAAAAGGATTTTCGGTAATCGTGTTAGATTTAATAAAAGCTGGACTAGCACAAACAAAAAACTTTCTGGGTGCTAATACTTTACAAATAAAATCATCAGTAGGTTTTTTTCCAAAGCGAATCGCGGCATCAATTTGTTGTTCAACAATATCTATCTGGTTGTCTGACAACACTAGCTCAATTACCAGTTTGGGATATTTTTTCCTCATTATAGGTAATAAGGGAACCAACTTTTTTTGTCCAAAAGAAGTACAAGCCGCCACTCTGAGCTTGCCGATGGGCTCATTCGAAAGTTCTAAAGCCCGCTCTCCTGCCTGTATTAATGTACCAACCAAACCTTCGACTTGAGTAAAGTATGATTTACCAGCTTCTGTTGCCGACAACTTACGAGTGGTCCTTTGGAACAGTCGGAAACCTAATGTAGCCTCTAATTTTCGAATAGCTCGCGATACTGAAGAGGGATCAATATTTTGGACTCTTGCTACTTCAGCAAAACTCTTTCGTTTCATTACTTCAACAAATAGTTGGATATTGTTCAAATCCATTCGTGCACCCTATACATGAATGTAATGATTATATACCTGTTTACTGCGCAAGTAACTAACTGTAACCTTTGTAATTGAAAGTAAATCAAAACTAAGAAAATGGAGTATTTCAAATGGGATTAAAGTTTCATAAGCAATTTTTCGCATCAAAGACTGAAGTTTTAGCAGACATAGAAAAAAATAATACCTGGCCGACCACCTTTGTATCGGGTGCCACCGATGGTCCACCAGTACATTGGCATAAAGATGAAGTACATGCTTATATAATGGAAGGGGAAACAGATTTTTTCGATGCCGAAACCAACAAAAGAACTATTGTCAGCGCAGGTGACAAAATTATTGTGCCTAAGGGGGCACTTCATGCGGAAGGCGCAATTAAAGATCGCGTAGTTTATATTCTAGCATTACCAAAGCCAAGATTACCGGAAGATTTCCTCGCCATATTTACACCTGAGCAGCAAGCAGCGAAATGAAACCGAGTAAACTTCTGATAAGCTACTAATTACCTCGCTGTTCCTATTTCCAAGACAAGCATTCTCATAGTCATTAAATAGACATCCATTTTAAAAACAAGCATTCTCAAACCAATTCAGAGCGAAAAAGTGATGTGAATATGGCGCTTTTGGGGCTTTGATAAGAAAGTGGGGGGAAGTTTGGAATAAATAGTCATTAAATAGACATCCATTTTAAATCATTAAATAGACATCAAATCATTAAATAGACATCCATTTTAAAAACAAGCATTCTCAAACCAATTCAGAGCGAAAAAGTGATGTGAATATGGCGC
>NZ_JAUORY010000036.1:0-20780 GCF_030548145.1 Aliiglaciecola sp. 2_MG-2023 | reverse complement strand
TGAAGGCCATGCTACAAATGCAAAACAACCTGTAGGCGGGCGCTTTAGACCCGTGGGAGATTTTAAATCCATGGCCTGAAGGCCATGCTACAAATGCAAAACAATCTGTAGGCGGGCGCTTTAGACCCGTGGGAGATTTTAAATCCATGGCCTGAAGTCCATGCTACAAATGCAAAACAACCTGTAGGCGGGCGCTTTAGACCCGTGGGAGATTTTAAATCCATGGCCTAAAGGCCATGCTACAAGGCTTAAAGGTCCCAGTACCAAATTTGGCAGGAACCAATACCGATACGCTGGATAACATGTCGGTCTGTCTCAGCATCTCTTTTATAATCGTACGGACCTAAAATGACACGATACCAAAGACCATTTTTACCTTCACTGGCCTTCACTAACGATTCTAATCCTTGCAGAGCCAATTGGGCGCGCATTTTTTCGGCTTGCTGTTTTTGCCTAAATGAACCACATTGCATCAAATAAGGTCGTGCTGACTTTTCTTGTTCTTTACGATCTATCTCTACGCTACCGTGTTCAAGTTCTTCAGGATAAATATATTCTTCTTCTGGCATTTCAGGTAATGATTCCTGATCATTGGTCTTCCCTTGTACCTTTTGCTTTTGTGGTTTTGGTTCCACTTGCGGCTGTTCTTGTGGAACCTCGTCTGAACTAGATGGGTGGCTTATGGCCCATAAAAAATAAGCAAAACCGCTGACGAGTATTAAGGTAATAAGAAATGGAAACCAAGGACGCTTCGGCTTTTCCACTTTTTTGACTGGTTTCTTTTTAGGTGCCTGACCGCGCTTTACAAAATCTTTGTGTGCCATATTTATTATTTTAATAAGTGAGAGTGATTTCTAGGGTAATGAACTAACGGCAATGCATTTGAAATATATGATTAGTGATTACTCAGACGATGCATCTTATTCCTGAGTTCAAGGCAAATAGTATCGTGAACAGCCACATAAAACCAACAATAAAACCAAGATTTAGATGAAATCTTGCGGATCGATATCAATTGACCATCGGACTTTTCTTGCGCTGGGTAATGCCTCAATTTCAGTTGCGAAATGGCCAATAACGTGATTTAGCAAAGCGCGACTTTGACTTTGCATTAACAGTTGCATGCGATATTTCCCTTGCCGTTTTTCCATAATGGCAGGAATAGGCCCAACAACACGAATCTGCGGATGTTGCGTCATTTGCGCTACCTGAGACAAAAACTCAAAGCCATCTTGAGCCTTCAATGATTCCGTTCTAAACAGTGCGTGAAAACTAAAAGGCGGTAAATTGGCTAACTTTCTTTCCGAAAGTGCAAAGCGTGCAAAATGACCATAGCCGTTATGAATCAAGTCTTGCAACAATGGGTGTCCAGGTTGATGGGTTTGCAACCACATTTCGCCCGGTTTCTGGGCTCTACCCGCTCTGCCAGAAAGCTGAGTGATTAGTTGAGCGAGATGCTCTGAAGCTCTAAAGTCTGCACTGAACAGTGCACCGTCAGCATCTAAAATCACCACCAGAGTGACATTTGGAAAATGATGACCTTTGGATAAAATCTGCGTCCCAATTAAAATCTGATGGGATCCAGCATTAATTTCTGTTAATAAATTGTCTAACTTTGCTTTACCTCGCACACTATCACTGTCGATTCTCACCGCACTGTATTGAGGAAATTGTTGTTCCAAATACATGGTTAATTGTTCAGTACCGACTCCTTGAGTGAGCAACTCATGATGACCACATTCTTTACATTGTTTAGGTAATGCCTTAGCCGCACCACAGTGATGACATTGCATTTTGTGTAACGACTTGTGCACTGTGTACGGTTTATTGCAACGTTTACACTCTTCCACATGCCCACAACTGTGGCAAAGTAAAGCAGGTGCATATCCTCGACGATTAACAAATAACATCACTTGATTACCCGCTTTCAAGTGCTGTTCAATGCGGGTAAGCATTCCGCTCGCTAAACCAGCAGTTAATGGCTGGTTAGTAATATCTAAAACACTTTGTTTAGCCTGCAAGGCGTTACCCGCACGTTGATTAAGCTGCAATAGCCGATAGCGGCCAGATAACGCGTTGTTCAGCGACTCTAAACTAGGTGTTGCTGAACCCAATATAAGTGGAATCTTATGTTCTTTTGCACGTATTACGGCTAAATCACGGGCACTGTATTTAAGACCATCTTGCTGTTTATACGAAGCATCATGCTCTTCATCAACAATTATCATTCCAGGACGCGCCATAGGGGTGAAAATTGACGAACGTGTTCCAATAATGATCCCCAGCTTGCCGGAACGACTTTTTTGCCACACTGCCAAGCGCTCGTTATCGGTTAGATTAGAATGCAAAATCCCCACTTCAATCCCAAAGCGTTTTTCAAAGCGTTTTACAGTTTGCGGTGTTAAACCAATCTCTGGTACCAGGATTAATACTTGTTTGTGGCTTTTTAGAACCTCTTCAATGCTTTGTAAATACACTTCGGTTTTACCACTACCGGTAATCCCTTCCAATAAAAAGCTTGTGTATTGGGCTAACGATTGACTGATTGCAGTTATTGCTAGGGCTTGTTCAACATTGGGTTGGGGCTTTTCAATGGATCCGTCAATAGTAAATTGAGACCTTTCGTTTTGTTCAAAAACTGATTCCACTTTAGCAATCTTTTTTTCCACTAAAGCTTTGATAACACCGTCGGTATAGGTCTGTTTTAGTGTACTCAGTGATATCGGTCGCTGCAAAAGTTCGATATAAAGTTCGCGTTGCTTTTTAGCTCGATTGAGTTGCTCAGGGATCTCGTCTTGATTCGCATCCGTTAAACACAGCATTTGAATTGGTTTAGGCTTGTCAGATTCACCCTTACGCAATGCCACTGGCAATACGGTGTGCATCACTTCACCAATTGGGTGATGGTAATAGCTCGCCAACCAATTACACAGGGACAGTAGCGTTTTATCGATTACAGGCTGCTCGTCGATAACCTGATTGATCGGTTTTAATTTACTTAAAAAAGGAGAGTCCTCGGTGGTTGAAAACACAATACCTATAAGCTCTCTGGGCCCAAATGGCACCCGAACACGACAACCAGGCAACAGGTCGCCATCTGCATGAAGATAATCGAACAATTGTCGTTTGGGTAACGGCAGTGCAATTTGATAAATGGGCATGGGCTAAATTCGATAATCCTAGACGATTTAGTGCTATTAAAGACACGATTTGGTTAACAAACAGTCGAAAAACAACTTGATCAATACAGTCCTTTACATTAATATGCGCGCCTCTTTGCGGCAAGCCGCTATTTAATTTAATTTGCGTATGGTGTGCAACTTCGGGTTGTATAGCGATACGGCCCAGAAATGAGGTAATCCATATGAAACAAGATATTCATCCAGAATACACTGAAATGACAGCTACTTGCTCTTGTGGCAACAAAATTGTTGTTCGTTCAACCCTTGGTAGAGACATGAACCTTGACGTATGTTCAGCATGTCACCCATTCTACACTGGTAAGCAACGTAATGTTGATACTGGTGGTCGTGTTGACAAGTTCAAGAAACGTTTCGGTGCATTGGGCAAAAAATAAGCCTAACTGCTACGAATTGAAAAAGGCGCTTAATGCGCCTTTTTTTGTGCCTGTTTTTTTGGCGTAATGGACGACTTTATTCGGCAATTAAATCATGAATATGTTTAAGTGACGGCAGCTTTCTTTGAGCTTGATAAAATAGGCGGTTTAATCGCCCAAGTAAATTAATCGAGCGACTGGGATCTTTTGGCTTTCGTCGATGAGAACTTGCTGTCTGTAAAAACTCCCATGGTTTTAAATCCATATTAGCAATCTGCTCAGAGCTAATACCTTGCGCTTGAATTGTAGATAAGATACGTTCAGTCTTACTTTCCTGAATTGGAATAATTTGCTTGTCATATACATCGCTAATTGGCTCACCAATTGCCGCCAATGTATTGTTAATGGCCTGCCATACTATGTCATGCTCGAATTGGTAGTTATTCGGTGCATAATACCCCATAATCTCCCATTCCAACTCGACATTACTTACCGCTACTGAACTTTTTAACTCTTCTGAAAAGGATAAATCGGGTCGCGCACCAATGTTATACACATCAACAGAGAAGCCTAGACAAATCACCAAGTCTCCGGTAATTTCAGGATCGTGAAACAGTGCTTCAAACGCAGCTCTTTTTACCCCCATCCAACCATGCACTATAGGAGTTTGAGTTGCAAAATCGCGAACATCGTTAGGTAAATCTTCACCATACTTATCAATAAACAAGGGAAGAGGATCTTGTTGCAGTTGATCATCTGGAACCCATATTTCATATTCTTGTCGATTATCGCCTTTACCACGACTTTTGATCCCATAGGACAGATTCGTTGGCCGACATATATTGCGATCCTCCCCTACTCGATGGAAGTATTCCGAGCGAAAACGCTTAATAAAGGGCGCATCTAGACCTGCAAGTGCCGCGGTTGGATAGCGAAAACCTAACTCACTTTTAGTTACTAAAGAAAGACCCGGCAGCACCTTACTCAAAATCGTTTTTACGCCCTTGAGCGCAGTAAGATTCGGCAAAACAACACTACGCTCAGGTTCAATACAATGCCTTTGCCCATCAGCGCTAATGAATTTTGGCGTTTTATGATAACCATATTGGACAAAACCAAGTTGCGCCGCATGGGCGTTTCGAATCAGGGCTAAATCAGAAAACAATGCATCATGATTTTTTATGTGCTTGATTAACGGTCGATTATCAGTCATAAGCTAAGAAGAAGAGAATTACCATTATATTAAGGAGATACCCCGTTATAAAATGATATTGGTTCTAACACAAGTGAAAAGTTTTATATGAGTTCAGATGAAAAGTTATATAAAGAGTGAAAACTTTCAAGGCTTTACAGGATAGAATAATAAGGCGTACATCCTTAATTGCTAACTCATATCATATTCGTGAATAGTATTCATAGCCTCATCTGATATGTGGTTTTGTTTAAGCTATGTTACATTCGACCAATTGGTAGCAGCCGCTTTTGTATACATCTGAAGGTGTTTTAAAGCGCGAGAATTAAAATAATAAGCTGATATTAATTAAATAACCCTTAACCGAACACTCTGTTACAAGCTGATAGTTTTCAGTTAATTGATGTGTTTACCCTACAAAGTAAGGAACAGGACAGTTATGTCTGATTTTCGACAAAAAGCATTGGATTATCATTCCAAACCTGTACCGGGAAAGATTAGCGTTGAGCTAACAAAACCGGCAGAAAGTGTTACAGATTTAGCATTAGCATATAGCCCCGGTGTTGCCGAACCAGTTAGAGAGATTGCAGCAGACCCTAATGCCGCATATTTATATACTGGTAAAGGTAACATGGTGGCAGTCATTACCAACGGAACGGCGATATTAGGTTTAGGCAATTTAGGCCCGCTTGCATCAAAGCCGGTAATGGAAGGTAAAGCATTGTTGTTTAAACGCTTTGCCGGCTTAGACTCAATTGATATTGAAGTGACCCATCGTACAACTGAAGAGTTCATCAATACAGTGGCAAGTATCGCCGATACCTTTGGCGGTATTAACTTAGAAGATATTAAAGCCCCCGAATGTTTTGAAATTGAACAAGAGTTGATTAAACGTTGTTCAGTACCCGTATTTCACGATGATCAGCACGGTACAGCAATCGTAACTGCTGCAGGTATGCTCAATGCGTTGGAAATTCAGGGTAAAAATGTCGCTGACGTCAATGTGGTATGTATGGGTGCGGGAGCTGCGGCTGTCGCATGCATGGAACTATTGATAAAATGTGGTGCCCAGCGTGAACGAATTTATATGCTTGATAGAAAAGGCGTCATTCATACTCGTCGTGACGACCTAACCCCTCATAAACAAATGTTTGCTAACAATACTGACAAGCGCACACTTGAAGATGTAATGGATGGCGCAGATGTTTTTGTAGGTGTTTCAGGCCCCGATGTATTGCCAGCATCAGCATTGAAACTGATGGCTGCGAACCCGGTTATTTTTGCTTGTTCAAACCCAGATCCAGAAATTAAACCGGAATTAGCCCATAAAGTTCGTGATGATCTGATTATGGCAACGGGTCGCTCTGATTATCCAAATCAGGTAAACAATGTACTGTGTTTCCCATTTATCTTTAGGGGTGCACTTGATGTTAGAGCTTCTAAAATAAATGACGAAATGAAAATTGCAGCCGTCAATGCCATTCGTAGTATTGCTAAAGAAGCTGTTCCTCAGCAAGTATTAGATGCCAGTGACATTGATAAGTTAGAGTTTGGGCGTCAATACATAATTCCCAAACCTATGGATCCTCGGTTGTGTAAGCGAGTGGCTACTGCCGTTGCCCAGGCAGCTATCGATTCAGGAGTCGCAGCCATTACAGAACTGCCAAAAAACTATTTGGCTGAATAAAGTGAGGCGCTTAGCGCCTTCTTTCTGCAATCCCGGCTAAAAAGGAATTTAGATGCAAATTCGACACAGTGATAAAGCCGACATTCCACAAATTAAACAAATCTATGAACAAACTATAAACTACGCCAATACGCTTCAGTTACCCTACCCTTCGTTGGATAGCTGGGAGGCATTTTTAGGCGACAAGCCGGATAATTTCTATAGTTTAGTTGTCACAGAGCATGCGCAAATCGTTGCTCAGATAGGCATAGAAGTATGTACTAATAATAGACGTAAACACGCAGCAAATATCGGCATGGCGGTGGTACCTAGCAAAAGTAATCAAGGTTACGGTAGTCAATTACTTAAAGCTGCAATTGATTTACTTGAAAATTGGTTGGCCGTCACCCGTATCGAACTAGAAGTGTATACAGATAATGATAGTGCCATTGCTCTTTATAAAAAATTTGGCTTTAAAATTGAAGGGACTGCGCAAAATTACGCATTTAGAAACGGAGAATTAACGGATGTGTATTTAATGGCTAGAATTAAAAGTCAATAGCAGAAAATTCATGACCACCCCATCGCGAGGTGATCTGAATACTTGAATATAACCTAGTCTCTGTTGCGACCAAATTTATCGTGACTACTGACCCAATGCCCGCCAATAACCGCACAAGCCAAAGAAATATCTCCAGCTAATACCGTTGCGGCAACGATCTCTGCGAACTTGTTGGCTTTACCTGTGCCATAACAATCCATCAGTTCAAGACACTCTTTTTGAGTCGGTAAGCCCGTTCCGCCACCATAAGTTGCAACAATTAACGACGGCAAGGTAACAGAAAGGTAAAAATCGCCGTTATCCAAAAGTTCATGGGAAAGTAAACCTGCATGAGACTCCACCACATTGGCTTCATCTTGCCCTGTGGCAATAAATATCGATGCAATTCCATTCGCCGAATGTGGACCGTTGTATGCAGCTCCAGCCATCAACGCGCCAGTATTAGCCAACACAGTAGCCCGAGCCAACATTTTGGTATCGACTTTCATGATCTTTTTAAGCACGTCTTTTTTAAGTACGATTTCAGCGATTACTCGTTTACCACGAGAGTGCAACATGTTCAGGTGGGAATGCTTTTTATCAGTATCCATATTACCCGATAATAGGTATTCACACTTTTCAGGATAATTCGCCACTATCCATTCGCAAGCAGCAAGGGTTGCTTTACCCACCATATTTTGTCCAGCTGCATCGCCAGTGGTGTAGTTAAAACGTAAATAACGTGTTTTTGAAACAGACCACTGCATGATGTGTTCTAGCTTACCAATACTAGTCGTTGTTTCAGCTGCCGCTTTAATTTCTAAAAAGTGTTCATCTATCCACTTGCCGAATTCACGAGCTTCTCTAGCATTGGCAAAAATAAACGCGGGGGCTCGTTGCATAAACTGTTCAACAACTGTCGTATTGACGCCACCGCACTCATTTATAACTCGCATGCCTCGGCTGTAACTTGCAACTAAAGTACCTTCAGTTGTCGCTAAGGGTACATGAAATAAGCCATTCGCATATTCACCATTCACCTGAACAGGACCGGCAATTCCGACTGGCATCTGCACGACACCTATGAAATTTTCAATATTGCCAGGGAGCGCTTCTGGGTCGATAGAAAAATGCCCAGTATGTGGCAGTTCCGTGCCTGTTTGTTCGGTAAGGTATTCACGACGCTTCTGAGCCCACTCGAGACTATGATCATTCATTGTATTGCGCGGGATACGCGGTGTTTTTACCATGTTAACTTGTCCTCAATTGGCGATATTTATATGACTATTTATTCACTTAATTAATTTTCAATTAAACAGCTAATGTTCTTAATGCAATCTACCTGCCAAAGCGAGAATAATGCACAAAGATGAATAAATCATGAAACTCACTCGAATCTTGACTATTTTTGCACCAATAATGGGATTTTACAATTGTGGATTGATGCAATTGAAAGCATAACATAGTTAGTGTAGCGCCTAACTCTGATCAGTCGTCAATTTCCTTCACTTCTAGACCCATCGCTTCCATTAACTCTCGAGCCTCTTTGGGAATTCGATTGGGATTGTCTTTGCGAAGATCGTCATCGTCAGGGAGTGGTTGTCCAGTAAAAGCGTGCAAGAATGCCTCACACAACAGTTCTGAATTTGTTGCATGCCTTAAATTATTTACCTGTCGACGAGTTCGCTCATCCGTAAGGACCTTCAAAACCTTTAACGGGATTGAAACTGTTACTTTTTTTACGAGTTCACTTTTTTTACCGTGTTCAGCGTAGGGATGTATGTATTTTCCGTTCCACTTTGCCATACTGTTGCTCTTTTATCTTTCTTATAAGATGAAAGTCTAACCTCAAGTCTATTAGATGTCTAAACATCTTGACGGCTTATCATTCTCAGTTTAGTTTAGACGTCTAAACGGCTAATACCAAATTGTACGTAAAAGTACTAACAGAAAATAGATTGGTATTATTATTATTTTACATATTGGAGTACAGCATGGTCTCTTACGCACAAGGTATTGAGTCGCTAAATCAATCGCTGTCTGAGTTAAGCGATATCAATGTTTCTTTTGAATTTTTCCCGCCTAAAACGGAACAAATGGAACAAACACTTTGGAAATCAGTTGAGCGTCTAGCGCCATTGAAGCCAGCCTATATGTCGGTAACTTATGGTGCCAACAGTGGTGAAAGAGACCGGACTCATGACGTGGTTAAACGGATTCAAAGTGAAACTGGTGTGCCAGCTGTCCCCCATTTAACATGCGTAGACGCAGGTAGAGAAGAGCTAATCCAGATAGCCAAAGATTATTGGCAGTCAGGTATTAGACGAATCGTTGCGCTACGAGGCGATCTACCAGCAGGTACTGAAAAAACCGAAATGTACGCATCAGACTTAGTCGCTTTGCTAAAAGACGTAGCCGATTTTGATATTTCTGTTGCAGCTTATCCTGAGAAACACCCTGAAGCGCCCAATGCACAGTTCGATTTGCTTAACCTGAAACGTAAAGCGGAAGCAGGAGCCACCCAAGCAATTAGTCAATTTTTCTTTGATGCAGAGGTATTTTTACGTTTTCGAGACCGTGCTGCGGCGGCGGGTATAGATTTAGATATTGTACCGGGCATATTACCTGTGACAAATTATCAAACTCTTAAACGCTTTGCCGGATTTACCAACGTGCACGTACCTAACTGGTTACACAAAATGTACGATGGCTTAGATCAAGACGATCAGACAACTCGAAATCTAATGGGTGCAAGCATCGCAATGGATACAGTCAAAGTATTAGCCAAAGAAGGAATACGAGACTTCCATTTTTATACTCTAAACAGAAGTGAATTAAGCTACGCAATTTGTCATTTACTAGGCGTTCGTGCACAAAACGGATAAACTGCTGTTGCTATAAATTAATTTTGAGAGTGGTATGACACAGCAGAACTGGTTCGCACAGAGTAAACGCTTTTTAGGGCACGTATATATTGTGTTGCGGAATGTTGTCCACCACTGCCAAAAAGATAACATTAGTGTTTCTGCTGGCCATCTCGCTTATGTTTCTCTGCTGTCGTTAGTACCCTTTATTGTTGTGTTTTTCAGCATTCTGTCGGCGTTTCCAGCGTTTTCAGAAGTAAGGCAGCACTTAGAGCAGTTTGTATTTAATAACTTCATTCCCACCTCTGGCGATGTGTTGCAAAAACATATGACAGAATTCGTCAATAATGCCTCCAAAATGGGAGCCTTAAGTATTGCGTTTCTGGTGGTGGTTGCATTAACCCTTATTTCTAATGTTGATAAAACCCTTAACAGAATATGGCAAGCTAAAAGCGAACGCCCTCGCATATACACCTTTGCCATTTACTGGATGGTACTTACTTTAGCTCCCCTTTTAATTGGAGTCAGTGTCTTGGTCAGCTCTTACTTGGTCGGTTTGGCTAACTACGCTGACGAATATACGCCAGGCTTTAGCACTGTATTGCTCAAAGTAGTCCCATTTATCACCTCAGTGATTGCCTTCTTCATTTTATACATGGTCGTACCGAACAAACAGATCAGCTATAAACATGCTCTATCAGGCGCAATCTTGGCTGCCGGTCTATTCGAATTATCCAAAAAAATGTTTTCCATGTATGTGGAAAACTTCCCTTCTTATCAAGTGATATATGGGGCAATTGCGGTTGTTCCCATTTTGTTTGTGTGGGTATATTTAAGTTGGATATTGGTTTTGGTGGGCGCTGAATTCACCCGAGCGTTGGAACGTATAATGCCAGAGGAAGACACTGGTGAAGAGCGCAATCTGATACCTGATGATGATGGCGATGAAGAAAATCATGTAAAACCCGATGATTTGCCCGAAGAGCCACACAAATAAGGTTTTAGATATTTAACCGTAAAGAGTTTAAAGGGGCAGTTTGCCCCTTAATTTAAGATTGAATACTAGATATAAACGCATTACTTTGCGAAATAGCTGAATTCATTTCTTTGATCAGAACATCAATATCTTTCTTGATTAGGTTGAATTCACCTTGCAACGCACCTACCGCATTGGCATTTAGATTATGTTTTAAATAAAGAACATTGTCTTGCAAAGCTGATAGCACTGGAGGCATTTTTGACTCCGCTTTACGCATAGCTGAAATCAACGAATTATAGCGTCTCTGTGTTTCTCTGAGTTGTTTTTCACTATCACGTTTTAACTTAGCATTTGAATACTTTTCAAGCTCTTCAGTCCACTCGTCAAATAATGCTTCAGCAACACTTTCCACTTTATCAATGCGATTACTAACGTTGTCCGCGGCATCTTTGCTTGCTTCATATTGACTGCTTAGATCTTCGTACACATCCTGTAAATCGCCACCGTCAAAGTTAATTAATTGACTGAATTCATCTAACGCAGAGGCAAATTGCTGTTGGGCATCTTCTTGAGAATCTTTCGCTTCTTCGACACGATCAACCAAAATATCGCGCTTTTCGACACCGAGCTTTTCCCAAGCTGCATAATATGCACTTTGGCAACCGAACATCATAAGACTAAAGATTACGACTATTATTTTTTTCATATCTATGGGCCTTTGTATTTAGCAGCATCAATTATTGCCCAAATATAGGCTATCCCAGCAATAACACCAGGAACAATTAAAAACCACAGAGCTGCACCACCAAAAAAGATGATTGCGAAAATGAGAGCAGCCAAGATTCTGCCCTGTACCAACTGCCCTAACCCTGGAAAAAAGATATTACAAATTGCAGCAATCACATTGCCGCCAGATCCTTGCCCGGCCATTTTTGCCTCCGAAATCGAGTTATTATTGAATAGAAGTCGTAAATTTTACGAATTAAGTGCTAAATTAAAGCAAATGGATTCAATAAACAAACAAAAGCGGAATTTATGAGCCATATATATCCACCGATTAAAACCTATGATAGCGAAATTTTAGATGTAGGTGACGGGCACCAAATTTACCTTGAGCAATCAGGTAACCCAAAAGGCATACCCGTTTTATATCTTCATGGCGGGCCAGGTGCAGGATTATCGCCGATGTACCGAAGTTTTTTTAATCCTGACATATACCGAATAATCGGATTTGACCAACGAGGATGTGGGAAATCGCTTCCGTTTGCTAAGCTAGAACAGAATACAACAGCCCACATACTCAGCGATATTGAAATGATTCGAAAGCATCTAGGAATAAAGAAATGGATGCTTTGTGGAGGCTCTTGGGGAACGACTTTAGCCTTACTCAACGCCATTGATAAGCCTGAAACAGTGACTGCAATTATTTTACGCGGTGTGTTTTTGGGTCGAAAAGAAGATTTTGAATGGTTTATTGAGCGCAGCGGAGGCGCTGCACAACTTTTTCCTGAGTACTATGAAGAATTTGTGGAAATTGTAAAAGAAGGCGCTAAAAACGTTTCGGTAACCGACCGTTTTTATCAGATATTTTTAAATGGTGATGAACTCACCAGAGTGCATGCAGCGAAGTCTTGGTGCATGTGGGAAGAACGCATTTCCGTTTTGAATAGCTCGGTTAAGGAACATGATTTCCATCAAAATTTAAGCCGTGCAGCCAGCTTGGCTTTGTTGGAATGCCATTATATTAAAAATCGCTGCTTCATTGCAGAAAACCAAATTTTAAAGAATATTCATAAAATTGACTCCATTCCAGGCACGATAATCCACGGTCGATTCGATATTGTCTGTAAAATGGAAAATGCTTACACTTTAAGTAAAGTATGGCGTGCGGGACAATTATTAATAGTACCAGAAGCCGGTCATAGCGCATCAGATCCAAGAATAAGCGATGCAATTTGTCACGCAACCGATAGAATGGCTAAATTTCTAAAAGAGAAACAATCTTGATTGCACTGATTCAACGCGTTACCCGAGCCCATGTAGAAATTGACAATGATATTGTTGGAAAAATTGATAAAGGCATGATGTTGCTCTTAGGTGTCGAAAAAACAGATACCCTAGAAACCGTTAAAAAACTTGCCAACAAACTAATCAAATTAAGAATGTTTAGTGATGCTGATGGAAAAATGAACCTCAATATCCAACAGTTTGGCGGTGCTATGTTAATTGTTTCCCAATTTACCCTAGTTGCCGATACTCGTAAGGGAAATAGACCCGGATTTTCAGATGCAGCGCCTCCTGAGCTAGGTAAAGAGCTGTATCAGCAATTCGTTAACTACTGTCAGCAGCAGGGTATTGAATGTCAAACCGGCGAATTCGGTGCAGACATGCAGGTATCCCTTGTAAACGACGGCCCCGTTACATTTCATCTTCAAATAAATTAACCTGTCTATTGTGCGTGGTCTGCGATTGCGCTTTAATGATGAACATTTTTCGCGGGCAAACGTGGATATCAAGATAGGTTTTAGGTTGATTATTGAAAAAACATCCTTCTTGAATTGACCTGTAATAAAAGAGACGACTTATTTTATGTATAGAATAGAAACGCCAAAAACGGAGCAACAACTTGAAGAGTATTTCCATTTCCGTTGGGAAATGTTGAGGGAGCCATGGAACCATCCGTTAGGCTCTGAGAAAGATGAATACGAACAAGTTGGTGAGCATCGAATGGTTGTTGATGGCAACGGTAAAGTCGTTGCTGTAGGGCGTGTACATTTAAATATGTCAGAAGAAGCCCAAATTAGACATATAGCGGTTGCTAAAGAATGCCAAGGTAAGGGAATAGGCAAGTTAATATATTCGGCATTAGAAGAAGTTGCTAGACAGCAAGGTGCGAAACGATTGGTTACCAACAGTCGTCGTATATCCATCGAGTTTTTTGAAGCTTGTGGATTTGTAGTAGAAAAAGAAGCGCCAACTGAAATGGGTAAACTGAAACGTTCACAAATGATTAAAAAACTGTCAGATGTGAACCAAGTAATGCTGCACCCTAAATGGTGCCAAGATCTACAAAATACCTGGCATGAAACCATCCCGATTAGTGAACAAATGGGGATTCAACTCTATCAATACAGTGGCAAGACACTAGAAGTTAGAGCTTCGTTAAACAAGAATGTTAATTTACATGGCACTATGTTCGCAGGCAGTATTTTTTCGTTGGCGACATTAACTGGCTGGGGAATGATCCATTTAAAACTGAAAGAAAAAGGATTAGAGGGAGAGATTGTATTGGGAGATGGTGATATTCACTACCATAAACCTATTACCATGCAACCCAGAGCCTTATGTAACATTGAATCCTTGGAAGGTAAGCTTGAGTTGTTAGAAAGAAATAAGAAAGTGGCGATCAAACTACAAGTAGATATTCTAGATGGTGAGTCACCAGTTGCTGAATTCAAAGGTGTGTTCTGGGTATTACCGAGTAAAATTGCAGAACCGGATTAGGTTGTTCTGTAAAAGTAATAAGCATAAAAAAAGCGCGATGAATAATTCGCGCTTTTTTATGAAGTCATTATAGATGTTTGAACTAGCTGATTATGCAACCATCGCTGACTGCAATTTCTTCATTGCATTCTTTTCAATCTGACGTACACGTTCAGCAGACACTTCATATTTGTCAGCCAAATCTTGCAACGTCAACTTGTCATCCGACAACCAACGAGTCTGGATAATATGCTGACTGCGCTCGTCTAAGGTTTTGATCGCCGAGTGCAGACGTTTGGAAGCGTTGCTATCCCAATCAGAATTAATTACTTCGCTTTCTACATCAGTTGTTTTGTCTTCTAGAAACTGTACCGGTGCAAAACTTCCACTTTCGTCATCATCAGCAGACAAATCAAATGCTTGATCTTGGCTGCTCATTCTAGCTTCCATTTGCAGTACTTCTTTGGTACTCACACCTAACTCTTGTGCTACTTTTTGCACTTCATCGTGAGTAAACCAGCCTAGACGCTTTTTGTTTTTACGCAGGTTAAAAAACAACTTACGCTGTGCTTTAGTGGTTGCCACTTTCACAATTCGCCAGTTTTTAAGCACAAATTCATGAATCTCTGCTTTTATCCAATGCACAGCAAAAGACACTAGTCTCACACCGACAGTTGGATCAAATCGCTTCACTGCTTTCATTAGGCCAATATTGCCTTCCTGAATGAGATCAGCTTGGGGTAATCCATAACCTGAGTATGATTTAGCAATATGTACAACAAAACGTAAATGGGACATAACTAGCTTTCGTGCCGCTTCAATGTCTTCATCTCGCTGCAAACGTTCTGCTAGCTGACGTTCTTCTTCCACAGTCAGCATGTTGATGCTGCTAACAGCTTGAATATAAGTTTCAATGCTGCCACTGTGAGGAACGCTTAATACCATAGCTTGCATATTTGTGCTCATGTATACCTCATTATTCGTTACAGCCCAGTATTCTATCAATACAAATGGGCAAAGCCAATTATCTATTACGTATATAGACCGCAAAAGGTCATAAATAATTCACTCAAACTGAAATTAATTGTCTCAAAAAAGACATTCAAGGTATATGGGGGCGCATATTTATATTTAAAGGTTTAATTTTAAATTAAAATAGAACACTATACTCGACTAATATTCAATCAAGTTGAACAGGTATTAGGCAAGGTTAAATGTTTTCTTACATCGCACGACAAGCTATCTTTGACCAACAGATGCAGGTATTTGCTTACGAACTACTTTTTCGAGATGGTGAGGGTAACTGTTTTCCAGAAATTGAGCCGAATCAAGCGACATCAAAAATTATTACAAACAGCCACTTTTCAATAGGCGTTGAAGAAATTTCAGATGGAAAAACGGCCTTCATCAACTTTCAGACAGACACCCTACTCTATCGATTTCCCACTCTATTCGATCCGCAAACGGTTGTTATTGAGTTAATAAAAAGTGTGAAAGTATCTGAAAAGCTTATTGCAGCGTGCAAACACATCAGTGGGCTCGGCTATAAAATAGCCATAGACGATTATGATTTTGATCCCAAATGGGATCGCCTATTTTCAGTTATCAATATAATTAAGGTAGACGTTACCACCACTGACTTTAAGCTTATAGAACAAAACCTATCTCGCATTAAACAAGCTCGCATCAAATTAGTGGCGACAAAAGTTGAAAATCATGACGTGTTTTTGCGTTACTCAGCTGTTGGATTTGATTTTTTCCAAGGCTACTTTTTTGCTAAACCCGAAATCAAGAAACATAAAAACATTCCGAGTTCTAAACTCAATTTGTTGAAGTTAATGCGCGAGAGTGCAAATAGCCAATTTGAATTCGACAAAATTTGTCAGATCGTCGAAAAAGATGTCTCCCTCTCGTATATGTTGATGCGTTTTATCAACAATCCAATTATGAATAAACGCAATAAAATCAATTCATTAAATCATGCATTGAATTATATGGGCGAAATAGAGATCAAAAAGTTTATCGCGTTGGTGGCCATCGCTAATTTAGGAGATGAAAAACCACCTGAGTTAATTCATCTGTCTTTGGTTCGCGCTAAATTTTGTGAACTCATTTCTATGGCTAAGAATGATGCTGATAACCCACCTAAAGGATTTTTAGTTGGTTTATTTTCACTTTTAGATGCATTGTTAGATCAGAATATGTCAAAGTTAATAAAAAAATTACCATTAAACGACGACTTAAAGAATGCGTTATGTGGCATTGAAGGCCAACTTAGAGATTATTTAGTGGTTGCTCGAGCGTTTGAATACGGCGACTGGAACGGTGTGACACACCATTCAACTAAACTTGAACTTGATCAAGACATGTTGCATAGTTTTTACAATGAATCGATTAAATGGGCGTCAGCTATGACCCGTTCAATTCGTTAATTAATAAATCAGAAACGACAAATTAAAATTTGTATAAAATGGAATAATAGGGGCTTTTGATGTTCGCTTTTGTGGCTAGGCAACCAATTTTAGACAAGGAAAAAGAAGTATTTGCGTATGAGCTATTTTTTAGAGACGGTAAAAATAACTGTTTTCCTGACAAATTAGTTGATGCATCTCAACCTCAACCACAGAATCAATCAAATTTGAAGTTGGCGTTAGACGATATTTCTTGCCAAAAAACGTCTTTTATTAATTTCACCAATGAGACCATACTCAAGGGCCTTCCCAATAGCCTAGACCCCAATACTGTTGTGGTCGAAGTATCTGAGAACGTTGAGGGCGAAGAATCGATCATTGAAGCCTGTCAGAATATCCGTGACATGGGATTTCAGATAGCCTTAAACGAACCTAAATTGACCACTAGCAGCGAGTTACTCAGCCTCGTCAATATCGTCAAAATTGACACTTTCCAACATGCTTTTCCTAATATCGCAAAGCAGATGCCACGGTTTTCCAATGCCAAGGTCAAAATGGTTGCCGATAATGTTGATACGCTACAAAATTTCATATCCTTTAATGACTTAGGCTTTGATTACTTCCAAGGTTATTTCTTTTCAAAACCAGTTAACTTCAACCAAGCTCCATTGCCAGTCAACAAGTTATCGCTGGTTGAGTTGATAGGCGAAACAGCGAATGAAAGTTTTGGTATTGATCGTATAAATGAAATTATTGAACGAGATGTTGGCCTGTCGTATATGTTGTTGAGGTTTATTAATAACCCAATGATTAATAAACGTTTTAAAATTACGTCGTTAAAACATGCATTAAATTACATGGGTGAAGTTGAAATTAAGAAATTCATCGCCCTACTTGCACTGGCGAATCTAGCAGATGATAAGCCTATGGAACTGTTACATATGTCTCTAGTGCGAGCCAAATTCTGTGATTTGATTGCAAAACACAGAAAGATTGGCGATAACCCGCCAACCGGGTTTATGGCCGGTTTATTTTCTTTGTTAGATGCATTATTAGATCAAGATATGCAGGAATTGGTGAATAAAATGCCAATTGTAGACGAGGTAAAATATGCATTGTGTGGTGGTAAGAACGATTTTTATCTCTACATTTTGCTGGCAAGAGCCTTTGAAAGCGCAACCTGGATGAAAGTTAGAAAAATCTCAGAAGTACTGGAAATAGAGCAAAAACACTTACACCATATGTTCAATCAAGCGGTGCTATGGGGTAATACAATTCGCCAATCAATCTCTCCACACTATCCTAAAGCGATAGCCTAGATAACGTAATTCATCTCAATATGATTTAGAGCTCGAGTTATTTCGGTTCAATGCTTCTTACATGCTTATGTACAGATATCATTGAGCCGGCTAATCCTAAAAAGATTGAGACTCCCAGCATAACTAGCAGCGAAGTAAGATCTAGACCTGTTAAGTCGAAGTCTTTTGCGTATTGCGCGGTTAAAGCATCAATACTACCGCCCATCCACCAAAGCAATAACATAACCGCAAACCAAGCCATCAAACCGCCTAACAAGCCATACCACATACCGGTGTACATAAATGGTCGATGTATAAATGCATCTGTAGCACCAACCAATTTCATCACCAAAATTTCATCCCGTCGACTTAGAATATTTAAGCGAATGGTGTTGCCAATAATTAACACCACAGCTAGAAATAACAAAAGAGCGACGGCATAGATTAATTCTTTGGCGATAGATAAAAAGCCGTGTAAGCGCTCTAGCCACTTAATGTCGAGTTTCCCCACTTCCACATGACGTTCACGATTAAGCTTATCTAATAGCTGTTTAGCAGCAGAGGGCGATGTATTTTGGGAGGTGGGATTGACTAAAATCACATCCGGTAACGGGTTTTCATCTAAGTAACTCAATGCTTCTCCCAAACCACTTTGTTGCTGAAATTCAAGCAATCCTTGATCGGCAGGAATATAGGTCACAGAATCGATTTCAGGCCAAAGCCCAAGTCTAGTCACTAATTGATTAGCGTCTTTGGATTGTGTCCCTTTACGTAGGAATAAGGTTATTTCAGAGGCCTGCTGCCAGTTTTCCGCAATCGATTCGGCATTTTTAACTAAAATATAGAAGGTGCTGGGTAATGTGATACTCAACCCAAGTACGCCAACGGTCATCAATGACGCTAACGGCGCTCGCCATAGTTCACCTAAGCTCCCTAATGCTTGTCTTACATGACTGACAAAAAACATGGTTATGCGCTGGAACATGCCAATTTTAGAAGAGTAAGCACCTTGAGACCGGCCTTTAAACAGAATACTCATTAAAAATCATACTCCTTAGGCTCTTCACTATCCCACTCTTCACTCAAACCATCGGTGATCATTTGTCCTTGTTTTAAGGTCAGTGATCGGTACTTCATTCGGGCAATTAATCCTAAATCATGGGTCGCAATAAAAACAGATACGCCAGCTTGATTAAAGTCTTCAAACAAACGAATGATTTCCATCGACAATTTAGGATCTAAGTTTCCTGTCGGTTCATCTGCCAACAACAAAGGAGGTTTATTAACAACTGCTCTGGCAATACCCACGCGTTGTTGCTCTCCCCCTGAAAGCATCATTGGAAAGCTTTTTATTTTGTCTCGTAAACCAACCATTTCAAGCGCTGCATGCACTCGTTTAGTGGTTTCTTTATGGGAGTAACCTTCAATAACCAATGGCAGTGCAACGTTATCAAACACGCTTTTATCCATTAATAATTGATGGCTTTGGAAAATCATTCCAATATCTCGTCGAATAAACGCGATTTGTCGACGATGTATGGTATTTAGGTCATGGCCATTGATCAGCACGCGTCCTACAGTAGGACGCTCCATAATACTAATGAGTTTCAACAGGGTACTTTTACCCGCGCCAGAATGGCCGGTTAAAAACGCCATTTCACCGGGCTCAATATGAAAACTTACTTTGCGTAAGGCTTGTTGCCCGCCTGGATAGGTTTTACTTACCTGTTCAAACTTAATCACGTTGTTACCTGCGTCTAACTATCATTGTCTTGAAACAGTGCTTCTACAAACTGCTGATTGTCGAATGGACGAAGATCATCAATCCCTTCACCCACACCAATATAGCGTATGGGAATATCAAACTTGTCTGCGATTGCGAATATGACGCCCCCTTTTGCGGTGCCATCTAATTTGGTCAGGGTGATACCGGTTAAACCCACAGCTTCATCAAACAGTTTAGTCTGACTAATTGCATTTTGTCCTGTACCAGCATCAATAGTAAGCATGATTTCATGGGGGGCTTGCGGGTTGATTTTTTTCATGACCCGAACGACCTTTTTGAGCTCTTCCATCAAATGATCTTTATTTTGCAGACGGCCTGCCGTATCTGCGATGAGAATATCCATGTTTTTCGCTTTAGCTGACTGGAAAGCATCAAAAACAACCGATGCACTGTCTGAGCCTGTTTGCTGGGCAACCACAGGAATATTGTTCCTTTCTCCCCAAACTTGCAACTGTTCAACAGCTGCGGCACGAAATGTATCTCCTGCCGCTAACATGACTTTTTTACCTTGCTGTTGAAATTGTTTGGCTAATTTCCCGATGGTAGTGGTTTTACCAACGCCATTGACACCAACCATCAGAATCACAAATGGCCCGTCAGCTGAGTCGATTTTAAGAGGTTCACTAGATTGACCTAAAATATCCGACATTTGCTGTTTGAGAAGTTGATATAACGCGTCGCCATCTTTCAACTGAGAACGATTGGCACTTTCGGTTAACTCCTTAATAATTTTACTCGTGGTATCCATACCCAAGTCGGCAACTAGCAATTGGGTTTCGAGTTCCTCGAATAACTCGTCATCGATGCTTTTACCTTTAAATAAACTAACAAAACCACTACCTAAATTTTGTTTGGTTCGCGACAACCCGCGTTTAAGTTTGCTGAAAAACCCTTCTGGCTCTGGCTCTGGCTCTGGCTCTGGCTCTGGCTCTGGATCTTGATCTTGATCTTGATCTTCCTGTTGATAAATATGAGCATGGGAATCAGTATCATGATCGACAGAG
>NZ_JAUORY010000035.1:0-22719 GCF_030548145.1 Aliiglaciecola sp. 2_MG-2023 | reverse complement strand
CTAAAGCCACCGCCTACAATCATAAATCTGTAGCATGATCTTCAGGCCATGGAATAATCCCTGTCGAATTGGCTATCAACATTGCAGGGCTAAAGCCACCGCCTACAATCATAAATCTGTAGCATGATCTTCAGGCCATGGAATATTCCCTCATGGATTGACTATTAATATTTCAAGGCTAAAACGCCCATCTACCCACTTAAAATGCATATTTGACCGGTAAAATTCTAAAAAGCACAATTCTTTTGGTGTTAACACCGGATAAATCTATTCTTTACTTGCTGATTTAAAGGGGCATTGGTAAAGTTAGCGGATCATTATGTCTATCTCCAACAGGGTGCGGTCTGTTCATGTTTAAAAAGCTTCGAGGAATGTTTTCAAACGATTTATCAATCGACCTCGGTACTGCAAATACGCTTATTTATGTTAAAGGTCAGGGAATCGTTTTGAACGAACCCTCAGTAGTTGCAATTCGTCAGGAACGCGCGGGCGGACCAAAAAGTGTTGCCGCAGTGGGTACTGCAGCAAAACAAATGCTTGGTAGAACGCCTGGAAACATTAAAGCTATTCGTCCAATGAAAGACGGCGTTATCGCTGATTTCTATGTGACCGAAAAAATGCTTCAACACTTTATTAAACAAGTGCATGACAATAACTTTCTCAAACCCAGCCCTCGGGTTCTGGTTTGCGTGCCTTGTGGTTCAACGCAAGTAGAACGCCGTGCGATTCGTGAATCTGCACTAGGTGCTGGCGCAAGAGACGTATACCTTATCGATGAGCCAATGGCCGCTGCAATTGGTTCAGGCTTGCCTGTATCTGAAGCAACAGGGTCTATGGTGGTCGATATCGGTGGTGGTACAACGGAAGTCGCGATCATTTCATTAAACGGTGTGGTGTATTCATCTTCAGTACGCATCGGTGGTGATAAGTTTGATGAAGCTATTATCAATTATATTCGTCGTAATTTTGGTTCACTCATAGGTGAAGCTACTGCTGAACGAATTAAACATGAAATTGGCGCTGCTTATCCCGGTGAAGAGGTACGTGAAATAGAAGTACGCGGTCGTAACTTGGCAGAAGGTGTACCTAGAGGATTCATGCTAAATAGCAATGAAATTTTAGAAGCCTTACAAGAACCACTTACCGGAATTGTTTCTGCAGTCATGGTTGCCCTTGAACAATCTCCTCCTGAACTGGCTTCTGATATTTCTGAACGTGGAATGGTATTGACTGGCGGTGGTGCATTGTTAAAAGATTTGGATCGCTTGCTAATGGAAGAAACTGGCATTCCTGTGGTGATCGCTGATGATCCGCTAACCTGTGTAGCTCGTGGCGGAGGTAAAGCGTTTGAGATGATCGATATTCATGGTGGTGACCTGTTTAGCTACGAATAGTCTGAATTAGGGATTATTTGTGCTAGACATCGTTCAATTATTACAAACATTATCAAACAGGTATTTAGCCTAAATGAATACCATGTTTACTAGAGGGCCATCACTTGTCAGTCGACTCGCGTTGGCCTTATTCGTTTCTGTTATCCTCATTTTTGTTGATCACAAATATGACGGTTTTGCTTCGGTAAAAGTCTATTTAAACTCTATTGTTAGCCCCCTTCAGTACATTGCCAGCTTACCTGGGCAAATGTTAAGTTCAGGGGCTGAAAAGTTTTCTACCCATAAAAAACTGCTCGAAGACAACCAGCAATTAACCCTGCAAGCGATGAAAATGTCTGAAAAGCTACAACGCTTCGATTTGTTAGCCGCAGAGAATGATCGTTTACGGGCATTACTTGGAGCGCCTGTTTCAGCCCCAATCCAGAAAATGGTAACCGAATTAATGGCGGTGGATAACAATCCATTTAGCTTACAAATTATCATTGATAAGGGAGCGATAAACGGGGTTTATGAAGGACAAACCGTACTGGATGACAAAGGTATTGTCGGGCAAATAATGGAAGTGGGTACTACCAATAGCCGAGTGTTGTTGTTGGCGGATATAACCCATGCTATTCCACTTCGAAACGCCCGTAATAATGTGCAGCTTATCGCCAGTGGGTCAGGGCAGTTTGATGAACTAATTTTGGAACATGTAGCCCACAGTGCTGATATTCAAGTAGGCGACTTACTCGTATCCTCAGGGTTAGGGAATATCTTTCCAGAAGGTTACCCGACCGCGACTATCACCTCCATCGTGCGTGATGAAAGTCGTCCATTTGCATTGGTTACAGCTACGCCCATAGCGCAGCTAGATAGATTGAGATATCTATTGTTGTTGTGGCCAGCAGATGCGCCAACACAACCTATAATGCCGCAATCTACGCCAACAGTGGAGGCCCAATGAAGCTGCGCAATTATGCAATTTTTCTGAGTATTATTATTGCGTTAATTTTGCAAATTGTTCCTATGCCTCTTACGGTTGAGCAATTTCGCCCTGATTGGGTTTTATTGGTGATGTCATATTGGGCATTAGCACTTCCGAATAGGGTTAATGTGGGAATGGCATTCATAGTCGGTCTGGTGTTAGATATTTTAATGGGAACCAGCCTAGGCGTGCATAGTTTTGCCTTGAGCATCAATATCTTTATTTTGGCGTCGAATTATCAACGTTTGCGAAATTACTCTTTGTGGCAGCAAGCGTTTATTATTGGAACTTTATCTGCGTTATATCACTTGGTCGTATTTTGGTTGCAACATCTACAGACTGATGTGAACTTCTTGTTTACCTACCTGTGGCCGGTTCTGACCTCTATGTTGATGTGGCCATGGATTTTTGGTCTGTTGCGTAAAGTCAGACGGCAATTCAGAATCACTTAAGGCCCCACATGTTATTGCTAGCATCTCAATCTCCGAGGCGAAAAGAGCTATTAAGTCAACTTGGCGTAAAATTTACTACACTAAATGTTGATATTGATGAAACTCAATTAGCAAACGAAGACTCTAATGATTATGTTATACGATTGGCTATTGAAAAAGCACAACAAGGTTGGCGTCAACATACGCAGGTGGATGGCGTTATAGGTGCTGATACTATTGTGGTTGTGGATAGTGGTAATCAAGAGCAAGTGTTAGGAAAGCCAGACAATTTTCAGCATGCTCGGCAGATGTGGCAGCAACTAAGTGATAGGCAACATAAAGTGAAGACCGCGGTTGCCCTAAAAAACCATTTAGGTACCGAACATTTTATAGTGGAAACTGCCGTTCGTTTCAAATTATTATCTGAAGCTGAAATGCAATGGTATTGGCAAACTGGTGAGCCGCAAGATAAGGCCGGAGCTTACGGAATACAGGGTTTCGCAGGGAATTTTGTAAAACATATCAATGGTAGTTATAGCGCAGTGGTTGGGTTACCTTTGTATGAGACCAGTGAATTAATTAAACAGGCAGGTATTAAGCTGTATGAGTGCTGAATTACTGATAAACGTAACCCCTTCTGAATCAAGAGTTGCTTTGATTGAGAATGGTATTTTGCAAGAAATTCATGTGGAACGTCACACCAAGCGCGGTTTGGTGGGGAATATCTATCGTGGCAAAGTGAGTCGGGTTTTACCTGGGATGCAGGCTGCTTTTGTGGATATTGGTTTAGATAAAGCCGCGTTTTTGCATGCCTCTGATATTGCCTTCCACAATGAAGTTAGCGACGAAATGTCGACTACCTCAATTGCTAAAAAAGACATTCGAGACTTGCTACGAGATGGTCAAGACATAGTCGTACAAGTGGTGAAAGATCCTATTGGTACTAAGGGGGCTAGGCTTACTACAGATATCACTATTCCTTCCCGTTATCTGGTTTTTATGCCCAGTGTTGACCATGTTGGGGTCTCGCAGCGTATTGAAGATGAGGCAGAGCGCGAACGGCTGAAATCTTTAGTACAGGAATATTGCAGTGATGATGGCGGATTTATCCTTCGTACGGCTGCCGAGGGTGTGCAAGAAAAAGAACTTATCTCAGACGCAGAATTTTTAAAACGTTTATGGGCGAAAATTCAATCGCGCATGAAAGGTCGAAAAGGCAATGTTCTATACGAAGATTTGCCCTTAGCAAGACGAGTATTGCGGGATTTCGTGGGTACTCAATTAGACCGCATCAGAATCGACTCTAAATTATCATTTCAAGAATTACAGCATTTTACCCAAGAATACGTTCCTGAGCTGAATAAATTGCTGGAATATTATCAGGGCGAACGCCCAATATTTGATTTGTATGATGTTGAAAATGAGGCGCAACGTTCATTGGAACGTCGTGTGGAATTGAAATCCGGTGGCTATTTGATCATCGATCAGACTGAAGCAATGACCACTATTGATATAAATACTGGTGCGTTTGTAGGGCACCGTAACCTCGAAGAAACCATTTTCAACACCAATATAGAAGCTACTCAAGCAATCGCCCGTCAACTTAGATTAAGAAATCTTGGTGGGATGATTCTAATCGACTTCATTGATATGAGCGACGAAGATCATAAACGTCGAGTAATGCACAGCTTAGAATCTGCCACCAGTAAAGATCGGGCTAAATCCAATATCCATGGATTTACCGCTTTAGGTTTAATCGAAATGACCCGTAAACGCACCCGTGAAAGTTTGGAGCATATATTGTGTGGCGAATGTCCAGTATGTAAGGGCAGAGGTTCAATTAAAACCGTAGAAACTATCTGTTTTGAAGTTATGCGCGAAATTGTGCGAGTTAACCGCGCTTATGACGCAGATAAATTTGTGGTTTATGCATCCCAAGCCGTCGCCGAAGCTTTAATGGGCGAAGAGTCCCATATGTTAGCTGAATTAGAGGTTTTTGTTTCTAAACAAATAAAGGTACAAACTGAATTGCTTTATAACCAAGACAAATTCGATGTGGTAATGATGTGAAACCCACTTCATTCTATGCCGCTTACGTAGTTAGAAAACTATGGACGCTAGCAGCTGTTCTGCTGGTGCTGGTGGCTGTGAGCCTAAGTGTTATCCGCTTTTCGTTGCCTTATATGGACGACCATAAGCACCGAATCGAATCTTGGCTAAGTAATCGTTATGGTATCAATCTAACTATTGGTCAACTCAGCGCAAATTGGGCCAAAAGTGGCCCTTCTTTGATACTCAAAGACATTAAACTTCAACAAGACGAACAATCTCCCATTGGTCTAGAAATTGAAGATACGCAAATCGAGATCGATTTTTGGGGCACCATTGTGGCCCGACAGATTCAATCCCGACGTTTTGAGTTAAGTGGCTTGGCGTTATCCGTTAATTTAGCGCGAATTCAAAGTTCAGAAAGCGAATTTCCAGTGGTTGATGCGCTGGAAGACTTATTTCTACAACAATTGCAGCGTTTTTCAATTAGTAATAGTGTGATTGATGTCACCACGCGCTACGATCAGCAATTAATTCAAATACAGCAATTGAGCTGGCTGAATAAAGACGACCGTCACCAAGGTTCAGGTTTATTGCGCGTGGTGGAGTTAGCCAATAATTCCACAACCTTTAGTCTCGATTTAGTCGGTAATAAAGATAATCTTAGTGGTACTTTTTACGCCCGCGGTGAAGAACTTGATATGTCACCTTGGCTAAACCAATTGATTCGTACCCAAAATCAGCTAACCCAAAGTAGGGGGAACTTTACATTTTGGGCTGAGTTGAAAGAAAATCGTATTGAAAACGTGCAAATGATGCTGAATAAAAGTGAGTTTTCATGGACCTCACCGGAAAGTCAGGTTGATGCCGCGATAGTTGGCGGAAGTATTCGTGGTGTGCCGGATGAACAGGGTTGGTTAATTAATATCGACGACCTGATTCTAGAATCTCGTCAACAAAGTTTATTAACCAGTTGGACGGGGCACATTGGCCGCAATGGGCTGACTCATTTCCAAACGACTACTCCGGTCAATATCCGTACCTTGTTGCCTGTATTGCCATTGGCATTTGATAAGGAAGCAATTGACTTCATCGAACAACTCAAACCCAATGCGCGAATTGATGATTTAGCCATTGTCTTCGGTAAGCAATTTTCAGCCAGCGCTAATTTCTCTAAAGTTAGCTGGAATCAAGTGGATGGGGTACCTGGAGTGACTAACGTTGCTGGCAGTTTTAGGATGTTTGATAACCTCGCTAAATTGTCTATTTCTGGTGCTGAAGGAGAGTTTTTGGCAGACAATACGTTAGACAAAAATCTCAGTTATCAATCTATCGATTTTGATGTTTTCCTCGATTGGCAACCGCGAGGAGTGGTGGTTGATATACCCAACTTCTCATTACAAGGTAGCGATTTAAACTTAGATCTGCAGATGGCCTTTGATAGCAAGGACAAACAACTGGATTTAATCGCTAATATCGGTGAGCTGAGCGTTGAACAGGCTAAAAATTTATTTCCTGATCACTACATGGGACCTGAAACTAAAGCGTACTTACAGGGGGCAATGCGTAGCGGAGAGTTAGCTTCTACAAACGTGCTTTGGCAAGGTTCGCTTAGCCAATTTCCGTTCGAAAATCACCAAGGTATATTTCAGATAAGTATTGACGTCAACGACAGCGAATTTAAGTTTGCACCTGACTGGCCAGCATTAACCGATTTGGATGTGGATTTACTATTTGAAAACAAAAGCCTGGCAATGTTAGCTCATAAAGGCAAATTGAAAAATGTCGCCCTATCTCAGTTATCGGCAGAAATTCCAGAGCTAAGCAATGGTGCAGTGTTAAATATTGACGCTAATGTGAGTGCACAAAGCGCAGATATAAATGAACTAATATTAGACAGTTTTTTGGCTAACAGTTTAGGCACAGTTTTAACCGAAGGCGTTAATGTTAGTGGTAAACTTCAAACCAAGTTGGATCTGCATATCCCCTTGTCAGGCAATAACGTTATGGCTAAAGGCCGAGTATCTTTGAACGGCAACCCAGTCTATTTACCTAGCCTTAATTTGAATTTTAAAAACATGGTGGGTGAGGTTTCATTTGCCAATGAAAAGGTTAATTTTAATGGTCTTGAGGGGGAATTGTTTGAGCAAAAAATCACTGCAAATTTCGACGGCTATTCGGATCCAAATGGGGCTTACAAAGCAGATATAGAAATTCAAGGTGATTGGGAGTTACAGCCGTTATTGCGGGATCACCAGCCGAGCATGAATAAGTATCTAGCTGGACATAGTGCGTGGCAAGCAAATACGCAACTAACTTTACATAAAGACACCTATGCTTATGAATTTGAGTTGGTGAGTAATTTACAAGGGGTGACATCAAGTTTACCTGCACCATTTAGCAAAAGCAGCGAGCAAGAAAAGCAGTTGTTCGTGACTGGGAACGGCGATAATCAAGCTTCTAATTTTAGTCTATCTCTCGGCGATTCTATTTCCTTTGAGGGGGTTCTACCCCATGAAACAATGCAGTTTTCTCGTGCGCATTTATCTATCGGCGAGAGTGAAACTTTGGCAATGGGGCTGGGGTTTAGTATCTCGGCAAAAGTAAAAGACACTGATTTTGACGCTTGGTATCAAGCTATTTCAACCTTAATAAGTGATTTACCAAGTGGCAATGACCGCCCTATATTAACTGCGCCTCAACGAGTTTATGTCAATGCCGAAACCATGATTGTAGCAGGACAAAAAATCAATCAATTAGAGTTAGTGGCCAAGCACTCTAGCGATGACTGGTTACTGGAGTTCAATGCGGATCAGATTCGAGCCAAAGTCACCTTATATGATGATTGGTTGAACCGCGGTGTTGATATAAAAGCTGATTTTATTGATTTAGCTCAGTGGCATGAAGGTGAGGAAAGCGCCATATCGCAAGCCCCGATGCTGCAAAATTTACCGCCCGTTAGTTTCGATTGTAAGAGCTGCAAATTGTTTGGCAATGATTTAGGGAAAGTCGATTTTTCACTATCTAGAGCCCCCACAGGTATGCAAATTGACAATCTGAGGTTTAATAACAGCAATGGTATTTTATATGCTAGCGGTGACTGGTTTATTAGTGAACAAGGTTCAAGTACCGACTTAAAAGGTGAACTCAGCAGTCCTGATTTTGGTGCTTTACTCAAAGGGTTTGGTTTTGATTCGGGGATTAAAGATTCTAAAGCAAACTTTAAGTTTAATTTAAACTGGCAAGATGCCCCTCACAAGTTTTCGTTATCAAGCCTCGGGGGTAACATTGATTGGCGATTAACTGACGGTTATTTATCTGATGTGAGTGATAAAGGCTCTCGTATTTTTAGTATATTGAGTCTGCAATCGTTAGTTAGAAAGTTGAGTTTGGACTTCAGAGATGTGTTTGCAAAAGGGTTTTTCTACGACAAAATGGGTGGCTCCATGCAAATAGTCGACGGCAAAGCGGAAACCCAAGACGTGGTAATCGACGGTGCTGCAGGGGAAATGTTAATTGCAGGTTACACTGACTTATCCACGAAGGAGTTGAATTACCGCATTGAGTTTACGCCGAACGTGACGTCAAGTTTACCCTTGTTAGTCTATTGGATGGTAAATCCTGCTACCGCGATTGCGGCGCTGGCGATTGATCAAGTTCTCACCGAGGCCAAAGTCATCTCCAATGTGAAATATTCAGTAACCGGTACTTTGGATGAACCGATACTGACAGAGTTGGATAGAAAAAGTAAAGAAGTTGCGTTACCCGCAAGAAATACGCCCATAGAACTCGATGATGAAGATATTCCTCCTCAGGTTCTTCCCGATGAGAGAGTTAATTTGCAAATCAATGATACGAGAGGATAGTAATGGCCAATTTAGTCGCATGTCAGTTAGTTTCAAGTCCAGATGTATCGGTCAATCTACAACACGTTGAACAATATATTGCTCAGCAGCAACCCGGTGACTTAATTGTATTGCCGGAATGTTTCGCATGTTTTGGGGCTGGTGATGCTGCGTTATTGTTAATTGCGGAGGAGCTTGGAGAAGGTGCTATTCAAGAAGCTTTGTCGGCAATGGCTAAAAAATACAAAGTTTGGTTGGTTGCCGGAACTATGCCAATTACTACTTCGAAATCAGGTAAATATACAGCGACCTGCCTAATTTTTGATGATACTGGGCGACGTGTAGATGATTATCAAAAAATCCATTTGTTTGATGTCCAAGTTGAAGATGGCACCCGCAATTATCTTGAATCCAAATATACCCAAGCTGGTGAGAAACTTGTAGTCGTTGATTCACCTTTCGGCAAAATTGGTGTGGCTGTATGTTATGATATCCGCTTTGCTGCCATGTTTGTCGCTATGGGCGAGATTGACGTATTAGTGTTACCCAGCGCTTTCACCCGCGCAACGGGGAGAGCTCATTGGGAGCCTCTATTAAAAGCCAGAGCCATAGAAAAACAATGTTATTTGGTTGCAGCTAATCAAGGCGGTATCCATGCCAACGGTCGCGAGACTTACGGACATTCTTGCGTGATTTCTCCTTGGGGGGAAATCTTATCTGAGATAGAAACAGGCAGTGGCGCAGTCAGTGCTAAGTTTGATCCCAGCGAAATCAGTAGAATTCGCACTAACATGCCAGTTCAGCAACATAATCAATTCAGGAGTTACCTTGTCTAATTTGGTCGAAGAAAATTTATTATATGCAGCAGATTTAGATCCCAATAAGGTCGTATCCGCCTTAAATCTGATTTGTCAGCATCAAAATGATTTTGCCGATATTTATTTTCAATCTAGTCAGCATGAAAGTTGGGTATTGGAAGACGGAATAATTAAAGACGGTAGCTATAATATTGAAAAAGGCGTAGGTGTGCGCGCAGTTAGCGGTGAAAAAACCGGTTTCGCCTACTCTGATGATATTAGCCAAGAAGCGTTGACTAAAGCGGCAAAAGCATCTCGCAGTATCGCAAGTACTGGAGGTAGTTTCAATGTTGCTGCCAGCGCACCCAAACAATCATCTGCAAGGTATTTTGCTGAGAATCCCATCCTTGGTATGCAAGAACATCAAAAAATCACCTTATTGCAGGATGTTGATAAATATATTCGAGATAACGAGCCCTTAGCTACCCAAGTCGTTGTGAGCATTAGTGGGGTGTATGAAGAAGTATTAATTGCTGCTACAGATGGCACTTTTACTACCGACATACGGCCACTTATTCGACTTAATTGTTCTATCTTAATTGAAAACAATGGAAGAAGAGAGCGCGGTAGTGCTGGTATGGGCGGACGTTATGGATACCAATATTTCTTACAATCTGATGGGGATAAAACGCGTTATCAAGTACTAGCTGATGAAGCAATCCACATGGCCAGAGTAAACATGCAGGCAATTGATGCCCCCGCAGGTTTGATGCCTGTTGTTTTGGGAGCTGGCTGGCCGGGCGTATTATTGCACGAAGCTGTAGGGCACGGTTTAGAAGGTGATTTTAATCGTAAGGGTGCTTCAACTTTTAGTGGAAAAATGGGACAACAAGTCGCCGCTAAAGGGGTAACTGTAGTTGACGATGGAACTTTGGCTGACCGCCGTGGTTCATTATCTGTTGATGATGAAGGTACACCAACACAACGAAATGTTTTGATTGAAGACGGTGTTTTAACCGGGTATATGCAAGACAAATTAAATGCTAGATTGATGGGTGTTAATCCTACAGGAAACGGACGTAGAGAGTCCTATGCTCATCTTCCTATGCCGCGAATGACGAATACCTTTATGTTAGAGGGGCAATATAGCCCTGAAGAGATTATTAGTAGTATCGACAAAGGGGTTTATGCGCCTAACTTTGGTGGTGGGCAGGTAGATATCACATCGGGTAAGTTTGTTTTCTCGACCTCAGAAGCATATTTGATTGAAAATGGCAAAATTACCACTCCAATCAAAGGCGCAACGCTAATTGGCAATGGCCCTGAAGTAATGCAAAAAATTTCGATGATAGGTAATAATTTGAGCCTAGACAAAGGCGTTGGTGTGTGTGGTAAAGACGGACAAAGCGTGCCGGTAGGCGTTGGTCAGCCCACCCTCAAAGTCGACGAATTAACCGTAGGCGGAACCGCCCTATAACATGGGCTCCAATCAATCTAGCGGGCTGTTGTAGCATGGCCTTCAGGCCATGGAAGGTTCAGTCAATCTAGCGGGCTGTTGTAGCATGGCCTTCAGGCCATGGAATGATCCATATCTTGCGCGGGGCTAAAGCAACCGCCTACAGGAGGAATGATCCATATCTTGCGCGGGGCTAAAGCAACCGCCTACAGGAGGAATGATCCAAATCTTGCGCGGGGCTAAAGCAACCGCCTACAGGAGGAATGATCCAAATCTTGCGCGAGGCTAAAGCACCCGCCTACAGGAGGAATGATCCAAATCCTGCGCGGGGCTAAAGCACCCGCCTACAACATTTCTTTTAAATATTGGAATAATTCACGTGCGGCTTTGGGGGGCTTATTTAGTTCTTGCTGTTTTTTAGCCTGACGAGAATATTGTCTTAACTTTTGGCGATCTAGTTCTGGGTGCTCGTTGATTAACACATCAATGCCTCTATCACCCTGCAATACTTTGTCTCGCGCTTCTTCTACATGATGGAATTTGCCGGTTTGTTGACGATGAGCCAATTGCAACTGATCTAGAGCTAACTGGATAGGCTGGGTATCTCGATGCCGCATCAGCTTACCAATTAGTTGTAATTGACGGCGGTAACCATCTTTCTTCTTATTGATTCTACGAGCTAGTTCAACTGCTTCGGTTAACTCTTCATCCATAGGGATTTTAGATAATGAAGCCGCACCTAGCTCAACTAGTGCTTCCCCCAATTTTTGAATAGCAAGACTTTCCTGCTTAAGTTGGGTTTTGCTTTTAATTTCTTGTTCTGGGCCGTTTCCGGTAAAATTCGTATCGCTCATGATAATGTCTTTAATGTTACACTATGCCAATTGTAACCCAGCTAATAGCGCACAGCATTAAAAGTTGTGCATAGAAAGTGAGTCTTATATGCAAATGGAGCAACAATTAGCCCAAATTCAACAAGCAGTTGAAGACGTTTTGGCATTGGCTAAGCAAAAAGGGGCCAGTCATGCAGAAGCTAGCATGTCGAAAGTTGAGGGTATTTCCGTATCCACTCGGTTAAAAGAAGTAGAAACAGTTGAATTCACCAACGATGGTGGTTTAGGTATCAGTGTTTATTTTGGTCAACGTAAGGGCAGTGCATCAACTGCAGATTTGAGTATAAATGCGCTGACTTTAGCAGTAGAAAAAGCCTGTGAAATTGCTAAGTACACCAGTGAAGACCCCTACTCAGGTCCTGCTGATGAGGCTTTAATGGCCTATGACTATCCAAACTTGGATATGTACCATCCAATTGAACTCGATACGCAACACGGGATTCAGCAAGCTATTTTAGCCGAAGAGGCAGCCTTGGGCTTCGATCCTAGAATTACCAATTCAGACGGTGCTTCATACAACGCTAATATTGGTATGAAGGTGTATGGCAATAGTCATGGGTTCATTGGTGGTTATCCAAGTAGTCGCTACAGTTTAAGTTGTGTCGTTATCGGAGAAGATAACGGTGATATGCAGCGCGACTATAGTTATACCGTTAATCGTCAAGCCGATTTGATGACGCCTGCCGCACAAATCGGAAAAGAAGCCGCAGAATTTACTCTAAGCAGACTAAATGCACGTAAATTGAAGACGGCTAAAATACCGGTTATTTTTCATCGTGATGTCGCTGCGGGTTTACTTGGACATTTTGTTAGTGCTATTAGTGGCGGCAGCTTGTTCCGTAAGTCATCTTTTTTGCTCGACAGTCTAGGTAATCAAGTTTTACCTAGCTGGTTTGAAATACTCGAACGTCCGCATATTAAATCGGGGCTTGCCAGCTCACCTTTCGATAATGAAGGTGTTAAAACTGAAGATATGACTATAGTGAGTCAGGGTGTATTGAACCATTATCTTTTAACCAGTTACTCGGCGAGAAAGATGGGGATGCAGACTAATGGCCATGCTGGCGGTATTCATAATTGGTTGATTAAACATACTGGCCACTCTGATGATGCATTATTAAAGGAAATGGGAACAGGCTTGTTAGTAACTGAACTAATGGGCCAAGGCGTGAATATCGTTACTGGCGATTATTCTCGAGGTGCGGCTGGCTTTTGGGTTGAAAATGGAGTGATTCAATATCCCGTTCACGAAATAACCATTGCTGGTAACTTAAAAGACATGTTGATGAACATTTCTGCCGTTGGTTCTGTGGCTGAAACTCGAGGAAGTATCCACACAGGATCAATCTTGGTAAGTGAAATGCAACTCGCTGGCAGTTAAAGCACTATTTGAATTGATTGTATGTCATCTAACATTCTGCTTTCTAAACGGAAAAAGATAGGTAAATTCGCGTTTAATTAGTGACCATTAGCGATTCATCAGATAGTAAAAAAGGGCTTAATAAGCCCTTTTTCACGGTGTCTAATACGTCAATTGAAACGATTACATGTCAACGGTGCCGCAGAAGCGGTAGCCTTCTCCATGAATGGTTACAATCAAATCTTCTGAGTTGACTTCTGATTCGAAGTGCTTACGTATACGACGGATTGTTACATCAACAGTACGGTCATTAGGGCGCAATTCACGGCCTGTCATTTCCATTATCAACTGCTCTCTTGTCAGGATTTTTCCAGGGTTACTTAGGAACAAGTGTAACGCGCGGAATTCACTACGAGGAAGACGGAATTCGTTTTGGCTAGGAGATATTAGACTGCGACTATCACCATCTAAAATCCAACCATTAAAGCTTACGCGACTTGGAAGATCGTCATCTTCATTGTTGCTGAGCGTTCTATTCAAAAGATTTCGCGCTCTAATCGTTAGCTCTCTAGGGTTGAATGGCTTAGTTAAATAATCATCCGCGCCGATCTCTAATCCTAAAATACGGTCAACATCGTTATCTCTGCCGGTTAAGAATATCAAACCGACATTTTTGCGATCTCTGACTTCACGAGCAAGTATCAGCCCATTCTTTCCAGGTAAATTTATATCCATAACAACTAGGTTAATGTTGTTATTTTCGAAAAAATCATGCATTTCGCTGCCATCTTCAGCTTCGAATACATTATAACCTTCAGCTTCAAATAAGCTTTTCAAAGTAGTCCGTGTTACTACTTCATCTTCAACAATTAGTATATTGGGCGTCATTGTTTTTATCCGTTTTATTTCAATATATTTAGTTTAACAGAAAATATCTATAAATCAGGCTATTATCCAGTGAAATTTGCATACTTTAGTAGTCTTGCACTAAACTTTACGGGAGAATCGGCATACTGCTCTTTATTTATGTAAATCCTTATCTTGTCGTACTCTTCAATAAGGCTAAGCAATCCCCCGTTTTTAATAAAAGATATAGTTTCTCCAATAGTGACAATAGATAAGCTTGTTTGTTTCAAATCTTTGTATAAAGTTTTGGACTCGCTCGACTTATCGACAAATATATAGTTACAACCTTGTTCAATAGCAGTAGGTAGAGAGTCTACTTGTTGGAGCTGTATCTGTTTTTTATTATAATTCAGTAAATCTGATTCATTTAGCATTAAATAGTGTTTTTGAGACTCTTGCTCTATTAAACAAAACTTTAAACTCATGAAAGACTGTTGCCACTTCGAATAATTGACCACATGTAAAAAGAAGGTGGAACGAATTGACGTTGCGGACACTTCAAAATCATTGTTGTGCGCATAAACAATAGTGCTCCATGTCACAGTGATGAAAATAATTATTCTCAAAATCATAATTTAAGAACCCTTTGCCAAAGTTTTTGGGTCGATTATTCTCACCGGAAAAAGGATTGTAAATTCAACACCTTTATCTACTTCGCTGGTGATGGTGATAGAACCATTCAATGCTTGGGTAATTAAGTTGTAGACCAAATGCATTCCCAAACCACTGCCACCTTGTCCACGTTTAGTGGTCACAAATGGATCAAAAATCCGCTTCCTGAGTGATTCTGGAATGCCTTTGCCATTATCCACATAGCGTATTTTTATTTTATTTTCTGAAACTAAATCAATATATATGTCGATTTTACCTTCATCCATAAATTCAAAGCCATGAATGATTGAGTTCATCACTAAATTCATAATAATCTGATTAATTGGTCCGGCTTTGGTTTCAATATATAGGTCGTTTGGACAATGAACACTTATTACGTGTTTATATTTTTTAAGTTTAGGGCGCATGGACATCAAAATCTCATCCAGTAATTGCGCAAAGGCAAATACACGGTTGCTTTCACTTGATTGATCAACAGCTACTTGTTTAAAGCTGGAGATAAGCTCTGCAGCTCGATTCAAATTGCGATAGATAATGCTCAGGTTTTCTTGTCCCTCAGAAATAAACTTCGAGAGCGTACTGGCTTTTAATGTTTTTGCTTCGAATTCACTTTCAATATGATTAAGCCTATCTAGCATCATTGTTGAGGCTGTTACCCCGAGTCCAATCGGTGTGTTAACTTCATGTGCTACGCCTGCAACCATGTCCCCTAAAGAAGCCATTTTTTCGTTTTGGACCATTTGTCGTTGGAACTGATGAAGTTTTTCTAAGGTTTCAATTAGTTCTTGATTCGCTGCTTTTAAGGCTACAGTTCGCAGTTGCACCTTTTCCTCTAGACTGGCATGCAATTTTCGCTGTTCTTGTTCGGCAAAATCTCGTTCTTTTAGATAGTGCTGAGTACGATCTAGCATATCGTTAAATGCAGACCCAAGAATATCTAGCTCTTTGATGTTGGTACTCTCGGCTCGACCTTTGTAATCTCTTTGTCTGGAAATACGCTGAACTAAAGTGGCTAAATTAATTATTGGGTTTGCCAGTGTTTTTTGTAAACGTAGTGTCAGCAGGTAACAAATTATCAATATAATGAGTAACGCGGCGAAGGTGGTGACAATGGAACTGGAAATCAATTGGTTTAAAATATCTGCCGATACGCGCAAATACACGTAACCGATAATCTTATCGTCTAATTTAATTGGTTTAATAAATTCGAATTTGTTACCTGTTTGAACTGGCGTTTTAAAGTCCTCAATGTGCTTCCACATTGGTGGCGTTCGAGCTTGGTCCGGACGGTTGTAACTGGTGAAATAAGTGGGATTTTGCCCTTCAACTACTCTGTAAATATGCACAGCTTCAATGAATGTGGCAGCTTTTAATATTTGTAAATTTTCTTCCTCTATTAGATCATCATCAAATTCTAGACTCGAGATTGCATTGTTACTGATAATTTCAGCATAAATGATAACTTGTTGAATGAGTTCATTTTTGTAATTAGTAATTTGATTGATTAATGAAATGCTAGAGGTAACAACAAGCGCCGATGTTGTGATGGCCATTACCACCCAAACAATCAGGGTTTTTAAAGATAAATTTTTTCCGCCTGTTAGCATATAGTTAATCTGCTTCTTATGATGGCAAGTCTGCTGCTAGGGATAATAGTGATATAAATTGTTTAAAAAGAAAACACTTAGGCTCATAAAAGTGGAAAGAATTATAGGCCAAGGGCTAAATATGTGTTTTTCACTATTTTCGAATTATTTCAAGTAAGGTTTTTTCGTCAATATTCAATTTCACAGAGGCTCTGGTTAAAGACACTACCTGGTCTACCTTGCCGGCATCATCAGTAGCGGGTATGCGCAAAGAGTCAAAGTCGGCCATACAAATACACAAAATCTCTCCTTCTTTGATCGCAAACTGCGGTACATCAACAGGCGAGCGTTTGTACAAAATATTCGGGCAAACACTAGTGCGTTCAGGCAGTTGAATGCATTTTTCTGGCAAACTATCTTGTGCATTAACTGAATAGCTAATGCACCAGAGAAACGACAGAGTTAGCAAAATACTGTTAAAACGACCTGAGGTAATAGTTGTTAGCATGACTGATAAAGCGCTTCATATTCTAAGGCTGCTTGATGCCAAGTAAATCGAGTATTCATACCGCGTAATTTCATTTCATTAAAGCTATCTGGGTATTCGTAGTAATGCAACAGAGCTCGGTAAATACAACCAAGCAACGCCGAACTGTCTGGGTGTTCAAATACGAAGCCTGTGGCAATATCCGGCTGATGAATAACGTCAATAACAGTATCTTTCAATCCACCCACGGCTCGAACGATTGGCAAGGTTCCATATGCCAAACTATACATTTGATTCAAGCCGCAAGGCTCAAATAAAGAAGGCATTAGGAAGAAATCGCTGCCAGCTTCCAACAAGTGGGCCAATTCAACACTGAATGTCTCAATGAAAATAAATTTGTCTGGATGTATTTGGGCATGTCTATGCAGCACTTCACTTATTGAAGGGTCGCCTGTTCCAACAATTAAAAGTTGTACATTGTGTTGCAATAAATCTTCTAAAATTGGCAGTATATAACCAAAACCCTTTTGTTCGGTTAGACGACAAACCATACCAATTAATGGCACATTAGGTTTTTGTTCGAAGCCAGAGGTTTCCTGCAATTTTCGTTTACATTCGGTTTTCCCTGCTGGGTTATTTACGTCAAAATTCGCAGGAATGTACTTGTCGGTGGCTGGATCCCATTGACTGTAATCACATCCATTTAAAATACCTGACACATCTTTTCTTCGCGCAGTAAATTCATTGTAAAGCATGTGGCTACCTAAGGTAGTTAACAGCTCAACCGCATAATTTGGGCTTACCGTATTAATTTTATCGGCGTAGCGAATCCCAATTCTAAGAAAGTTTAATGCGTCTCCGTCGAGCTGGTTATGTAACTCAGAATGATTGCTTACATAAGGAATTTGATCGATACGATGAGTACCGTGAAAAGCGCCGTTGTGGATGGTTAGAATGCATTTGCTGTGTTCAAAAAAGCCGCTGTTGTCGGTCTTCAAAAAATACGGTGTTAAGGCAGTATGCCAATCGTTACAGTGCACGATGTTAGGCTGGAAATCGATGGCTCGGCTAGTCGCTAAAGCAGCATCAGCAAAAAATGCGAAACGTTGCGCATTGTCGGCAAAAGCGTGATAGCCGTCAGTGTAAAAACCATCCCGATGAAAGTATTCGGGGAAGTCCACAGCAAAAACCGGTACATCTTGAATATGTAATTGACGGACGTTGAATGAATAGGTTTTGTTACCTGAAACAATACCTTGAGAAGCGACTATGGGCGCATCGAACTTATCTGCTAATAGCTTGTAATAGGGCATCACTATGATGACATCATGACCTAGTTTTTTAAGCTCGATTGGCAATGCTTTAGCCACGTCGGCCAAACCACCTGTTTTAGCTAAGTCTTCTACTTCGGATACTACAAAAAGAATCTTCAATATTTATCTCTCCAATTCATAAACTTGAGAATAAAGTAACTATTACTTTAAACTGAGTAGCAGGTTACATGACGACCTGAGTGTCTAGCAAGTGGCACCCAAGAGTAGGTGACCAACTCAGTTACTTAGATAAATGGGTTATATAAATAACTGTATTCTATTTTTGCGCTCTGTAAAGGTTAAATTTAGAAGTTTGTGCCACTGTTGAGACCATTGGCAACGAACCTTTAATTATATCTGGATAGGGTAAAAAGCGATTAGCCACCAACATTAATGTGCCTTTTGGAAGTAACGCGAACTTCACTTCTTTGATAAATTTGTCGGTTACACTATAGTCAGTTTTAATCCCAGTATGAAACGGAGGATTGGTTAATACTGTGTTGAATTTGTGGCTAATTTCAGCCAATCCATTTGAAGCAATAACATTAGCTTTGAGATTATTGGCCAACAAACTTAGTTCGCTACAGTAAGTTGCCAAAGCGCTTACATCACATAGTGTCAGCGTAATCTCAGGATTGATTTTTGCTGCAAAACAACCAATGACCCCCGAACCAGATGCAAAATCTAGTACTTTTCCTGTTAGCTTTTCAGGTAGGTTTTCAATCAAAAGTTGGCTAGCAGGATCGAGTGCACCTGTATTAAAAATCCCAGGTAAAAAGGCAATTTTGCATACTACGTCATTTACCTGAATATCTTTGTATTGAACAAATTTGGTGATGTCAAAACTGTGTTTTTCTTCAATGTAAGCGCAATATAAACTGCAATGGCGAGCCGAATCGATTTTGTTTATTCGTTGGGAAACTTTAGCAAACAATTTATCAGCACTCTTGATGCCGGATTTATTTTCCCCAACCAAAAAGATATTTCCAGATGGTTTGACGCATGCAGCCATATTGGCAATTAACAGGGCGGCGTGCTCTTTCGACTTAGGCATGTAAATCACAGCCCCGTCAAACAACTCACTGTTTGGCTTTTCGGGGTTTTGATTATGGTTTAGCGCAACAGGATAATGTGCAGAAAATAAATGTTTATTATTTTTCGGACATTGTTGAAATACGTCATAAAATTGATGGAAACCAAAAATATTTGGATTATCTAATGCTGAGAAAATGTCTGCTTCAGGAGGGTTAACAAACAGCCACCTACCTTCTGCAAATTGCTCTTTATTACGCACAAGCACTTGGCTTGTGGTAGATAACATTAGTTCACCCTCGCAAACATCAGATCCCAAACGCCGTGTCCTAGGCGATGGCCACGCTGCTCAAACTTTGTCAGTGGTCGGTTATCTGGTCGTGGGACATAATCTTGGCTTTCCGATAAGTTTTTGAAGCCTTCTGCTGATTGCATCACTTCAAGCATGTGCTCTGCATAATTCTCCCAATCGGTTGCCATGTGGAACACACCATCTATTTTCAATTTAGAACGAAGTTTCTGAACAAAATCAGGCTGAATGATGCGACGCTTGTGATGACGTTTTTTGTGCCATGGATCAGGGAAAAACAACTGTAGGCGGTCGATACTTTCATCGGCAATACAATCTGCCAATACTTCTACTGCATCATGCTCGTAAACACGTAAATTAGTTACGTTTTGTTCGTGGGCATCAGCCATACATGTACCTACACCTGGTCTGTGCACCTCAATTCCAATAAAATCTTTGTCTGGTTCATTGGCAGCCATTTCAACCAAAGATTTACCCATACCAAAACCAATTTCCAAAACAACCGGAGCAGCGCGTCCAAATACTTGTGTAAAGTCCAATTTTCCGTCTGCATGGAGTAAACCCATTGTTGGCCAAAACTCTTCAAGGGCTTTAGCTTGGCCCTTAGTCAAACGACCTTCCCGCTTAACAAAGCTACGTACTTTTTGAACGTATACGCCTGCTGCTTCGGCTTCTTCTTGAGTTTTAAACTGGCTCATGCAAATGTTGTCTCTTATCTAAAAATTGTTTTTCTAAAATGGGGCGGCATTTTACCTCAGAATGAATACCTGCACTAGCGCAAACCTAGCATTTAGCCATGCCGTGGTGATTTAATGGGGGAAACCAAGCTAGAATAATAACTTGTGCAAGTGTTTCGCGATTAAATCAGGTTCAGCCAATAGCATCATGTGTCCAGTGCCATTGATGAGATTAAAATCTGCATTGGCTAATGAATTGGCAAAATCTTCAATTGCTTGAGCAGGCGCTACTTGGTCCAATTCTGCTGCTATAAAATGAATCGGAAAGGTACTTGTTTTCAGTTTCGGCGATAGGTCAGGCCTTGGCGTCGTTGATTGAACGTGTGCTTTCAATACGCTAGGGCCAAGATCACTTTCCATGTCTTTTACTATCTCAACTAAATCTGCGTTTCTCATTTCAGTTTGAGTGAAAAAGTGTGCAAGTCTGGCTTGGTTCATGGTTACCGATTTTTTGTCATCTATCATTTTTATCAGCACTTTACGCTGCTGAACTTCTTGTGCGCTGAGGCCGTCAGGACAGTAACCAATTAAGGTTAAAGAGGCTACCTTATCTGGGAATTGCAAGGCGGTTAAAGCCGCAATATAGCCGCCCATGGAAAAGCCGACTAAATGAACCTTTTGCTCAAAGCTGTTTATACGGTCACTGCTCAATGCCTGCATTTGTTCTAATGTATCGGCCCACTGCAAAGGCACATAACTACGTTGGGCAAGATTCAGTTTTTTCCATAAAGGGATCCAAATACGCTCATCACACAAAGTTCCAGGAAAAAAAATAGTAGGGGTGGTTATTTCTAGCATCATTAATCTATTTCAATAAAATTCTAGTATGATCATAACAAACCCGATGCGTTAAAACCGCAAAATCAATTCAAGGTATTATGCAAAGTCCAACTACTGACTCGACGTTTAGTCAAAAATTACTGAACTGGTACCATCAAAATGGTAGAAAAGATCTGCCGTGGCAGCAGCAGAAGACCCCCTATCGAGTTTGGGTGTCAGAAATTATGTTGCAGCAAACTCAGGTTAAAACCGTGATTCCTTTTTATCAGCGCTTTATGCAACGCTTCCCCGATGTGATTGCTTTAGCCAACGCGCCTATTGATGATGTGCTGCATCTTTGGACTGGATTAGGATATTACGCTAGAGCCAGAAACCTACATAAAGCAGCGCAAACACTACGTGACCTTCACGCCGGCGTATTTCCTGAGACACTCGAGGGAATGGTAGCGTTATCGGGTATCGGGCGTTCCACTGCCGGTGCTGTATTGTCCATCGCCAATGGCAAACATGTGAGTATTTTAGATGGCAACGTTAAACGTGTTCTTACCCGTTATTTTGGAATCCATGGGTGGCCAGGGAGCAAAGCCATTGAACAACAATTATGGGAGTACGCTGATGACCTTACCCCAGCCAAAGATACAGGATTGTATACACAAGCTATTATGGATTTAGGTGCGACTCTATGCACACGGTCTAAACCTAATTGTGATGCTTGCCCTGTGCAAACCACTTGTTTGGCGTTTGCCCAAGGTACACAAGCTGAACTGCCCACTAAAAAGCCTAAAAAAACCACTCCAGTGCGAACCACGGTAATGTTGCTACCTGTTTGGCGAGATCAAGTACTTGTGTATAAACGACCAAGTTCAGGTATTTGGGGAGGCCTATTTGGTTTATATGAAGCTGACACTTTGCAAGACGCCGAATCCAAAGCACAAAGTTTAGCCTTAGGTGATATCCAAATTGAACAACTCGCTCAATTCCGACACACTTTTAGCCACTTCCATCTAGACATCAAACCGCTATTGATGCACCTCAAAAAACCACCCACTTTGAGAGTCGAAGAACAAGAAACCCTTTGGTATGATTTAAATTCACCGCCAAAAGTGGGATTAGCAGCGCCAACCATTAAACTTTTTAGTACACTACGCAAAAATCTTTAATAGAACATTTGGGATACATTGATTATGAGCAGAACGGTTTTTTGTCAAAAACTACAAAAAGATGCCGATGGACTGGACTTTCAACTATATCCGGGGGAATTGGGCAAAAAGATTTATGACAATATTTGCAAAGAAGCTTGGGCAGACTGGCAAAAGAAACAAACCATGCTGATTAATGAAAATAAACTCAATATGATGCAACCCGAAGCGAGAAAGTTTTTAGAAGAGCAAATGGTTGGGTATTTGTTCGAAGGAAAAGAGCCAGATATCGAAGGGTACGTTCCACCTTCTGCGTAAAGTAACCTAAAATAATGCTTAAATAGAAGTCGATTTGCTGGGTTTTCGAACAAACAGCGCTTAAAACTAAAAATTTATTAAAAATCGGTTGACTTGATAGCCAAGAATCCGTTTAATACGCACCCACGGCGCTACCAAGTATACTTTTTAGTGTTGTGACTTGACGAAAAGTAAGTGCCTCGATAGCTCAGTTGGTAGAGCAGCGGATTGAAAATCCGCGTGTCCCTGGTTCGATCCCGGGTCGAGGCACCATTTATTCCAAGAGCCCTGCATGAAAATGCGGGGCTTTTTCGTTTTAGGTTGAAAT
>NZ_JAUORY010000034.1:0-23489 GCF_030548145.1 Aliiglaciecola sp. 2_MG-2023 | reverse complement strand
AACTAAACATGGGTGTCTTGTTTAGGGTTAACTAAACATGGGTGTCTTGTTTAGGGTTAACTAAACATGGGTGTCTTGTTTAAGGTTTAACTAAACATGGGTGTCCTGTTTAGGGGAGAATAAACATGGGTGTCTCGTTTATGATGAAAAAAATCAGGTTAATCTCGGCTCATTTCAATTAGACGACTATAGGTACGGCGGAATTCAAATGTGAGGGCCCCCTCTAAATAGAGTTCGTTAAGTGGTACTTCCGTACTTAAGTATAATCGGACTCCTTGGTCATAAAGTTCGTCTATCAGGCTGATAAAACGTCGCGCCATGTCGTCATTTACCGCGTAAGATACAACCCGTTCACCAGTAGTGGTCGCCTGGTTCTCACCTACACCATCTTCTGTGCCTCGTGCTTTAATCCAGCCTCTAACTTTGCCACCTAGTTGAGGCACGCCGCTTAGCATCAGGGTGTTATAGCTCGATGCTATCTCAATGTAATCGAGTTGAGAGCGCGGGCCTTCGCACAATGCGGCAAAATCGAACCAAACCACTGAGTTTTGAATATGCCTTTGGGTAGCCTGAATAACAGGGATCTGACGATGACAAATATCGATACTGGAATGGTTTATTTGTGTTAACGGAATTGCCTGCGTTAACTCCGAAAAAATAGTCGGCAAATCTATGCTTGAGCCAACTCCAATGTAATTTGAAAGGAACTGATCAACTGTGCTGTTAATTTCCACATTTTGTGCATGTAACCGATGATCTTGCTTACCGGCAAGATGCAAGGTTTGGGTATGTTGTTGCAATAAAGCAATGCAAGGCAGAAATTTGTGACGGGCTAGGCCGTTTTCGTATAAACGCTCGGTGGGGATATTTGAGGTTGCCACTAGCACAACGCCTTGTTCAAACAAACAGGTGAATAAACCAGCCAAGATCATGGCATCGCCAATGTCAGATACAAAAAACTCATCAAAACATAAGATACGATTATGTTTTGCCAGATCTTTGGCAATCTGCACAAGCGGATCTTGTTGGCCTGCATGTTCTTTAAGGGCTTGATGGATACGTGCCATAAAACGGTGAAAATGCAGTCTTAATTTGCCCTTAGCCGGAAGGCAATCATAAAACAAATCCATCAAAAATGTTTTACCGCGGCCCACATCACCCCACAAGTAGAGCCCTTTTTGAATGTCGCTATTTGCTCTACGTAGATTGGTGAGTTCTAAGAATAGCGCATTCAATGCCGTTATTGCTTCTAACTGCGATGGGTCGTCCACAAGTTTACTGCCAATTTGCGAACGATAAACAGCAAGGGGAGTGTGCAGAGTTGAAGTCCGACTGACGCCATCAGGCATTTTTAACTATTCCTATTTAGCACTGAAAAAACCAACCAACTTTAACTATTTTTTAGCTGTTTAGGCAAATGAATTTCGACCAACACACAGAACGATGGGAGAGGTCTTATCACTGGGTAAAAGTTACACACTTTGAAAATGTTTCACTTGGTTTACTTATTTTAACTATCCAAATAGCGGTTAGTGAGTATTTACTGTTAAATTTGCTGTCCGCTTAGTTGAAAAACTCCCAGCGCTTAATTTATATTTCAAGATGATTGTAAGTTTAAATAAAATATATTTAATACAATCGCTTAGAGTATTCCTGTTGTTGTTTCTTAATAATCTGACGTGTCTCTTTTGCCGTCAAAAAATGGAATTATTTGAATAGAGTCGGAATCTCATTTCTCACTTCACTATGATTACTTGTAACTGGCATTCACCTTGCTCATACATTGCTAAGTGAATAAATAAATCTGAGTTTTATTAAATCGAAGATTAATCAAACCTGGATTAAAAGTAGTTGGAGAATGATATGAACCTTAAAATGAATGAAGAACATCACCCGGGAAAAGTAGTAGGGGTGTTTGAAGATGAATCTACAGCCAAGAAAACAGCTGAAATCTTAATCACTAAAGGTGGCGTATCCAGCGACGAAGTAGCAGTGGTTTCACCGAAAGATAAACAGTTTGCTAAAAAAATCGAACCTGAAACTAAACAAATTGGTCGCACATTGTTGGCGTCGCATATTATGTTGGGATTAATCGGCTTAGTTATCGGCTTATTAGTGGCCTCTTCTTTGATTATTTCCGGTATTCAATTTGCCGTTTCTAGTCCGATAATGTTGATGATAGCAACAGGTACTTTAGGCACTTTTATGGGGCTGCTAGTAGCAGGAGCCGCTTCTTTAAGACCAGATCATGATTCAGTGGTCAATGAAGTGAGGCAAGGAAGAAAGAACAATCAATGGTCGGTCGTTGTGCAGACCAAAGATAAAAAAGATATTCAGCGAGCCAAACAATTAATGAAAGGTTCGGCAGTAAAACTAGCGGAAACTTTTTAATCATTGTTAATTTAACCGCATCTGTAAAAAGCCTATTTCTTTGCGCTTTGAGACAAATTCTTGTTGGTTAAATAGTGCTACGGGCAATTTCCCAGTAGCAGCAGTAGTAATAGCAGTCAGTCAACGGCCAAGAAGAATTTATCGACCTATTTAAGCAGTGATGGTGTGTGGATAAAACTACGCTGTAACAATGGTGATGAATACACAATAAGAGATTGCGAAAATGGCTACTTCGAAGCGAGTAGTATGGGATTAGGCGCTTGCCACTATAACTCTCAGCTTAAAGCTGCTCAGCAGGTTTGTTCGTCTAGTGGTGCTTTTTAAGACTATTTATCTTTTTTACATTCAGTATAGCTAAATGGAAGGCGCACTTAGTTGCGCTTTTCCTTTATCTACTATGAAGACTTTTGCGATTCGTTGTAGAAAGTGGCTTAAAACTTTGCAGGAATTGGCTTAAAATTGCCAGCTAATAAAGCGGCTCACTTTACTACCTTGATGCATTTCAATGGTGTTAACCTCTTTGACCTGGACTTGCTTTAATTGCCGGTAGATCGCATTTAGATGCTCTTTTTTGGAAACTAAACAGGTAAACCATTGCACTTGTTTGGCAAATTGCTGACTTTCAATAATCATCTTACTGATAAACGCTGGTTCGCCGCCTTTACACCATAATTCGTTGTGCTGTCCGGCAAAGTTAAGATGGGTTTTGTTCGCTTCGCAATAGCGTTGCTCCCTGCCTTGTCTTTTTTGTTTATGTCTAGCGAGGTTACGGTTCTTACGCTGGTTTCCAGCTAATGCGTCTTTTGCATTAGCGTGAAAAGGGGGATTACACATAGTAAAGGTAAATTTATCGTCTGGCTGAATTAATCCTTTGAATATATGCTGGCTATTCTGTTGTTTGCGAATAGTGATCTGCTTTTTTAGATTGTCGTTGTTGGCGACAATATGTCTTGCTGATTGCAGTGAGGCGTCGCTGATATCACTGCCAACAAAGTGCCAGCCATAGGTTTGACTACCAATTATGGGATAAATAACATTAGCCCCCACGCCAATATCTAGTCCTAAAACGTCATTTTGCTTGTTTGTGGTTGCAGTGATTAAGTCAGCAATATGATGAATGTAATCCGCTCTTCCTGGGACAGGAGGGCACAAGAAACCCTCAGGAATATCCCAGTAGCTTAACTTGTAATATTGTTTTAACAGCGCTTGATTGAGGGTTTTTACTGCGCTGGGATCGGCGAAATTGATGGTCGCTCGTCTCCCTTCTTTTTTTATAATAAAGTTTGTGAGCTGTGGAGCGAATTTAACTAGCTGAGCAAAATCATAGCCGTTTTTATGGAGGTTTCTTGTGTGCATTGTATTTAGTTAACTCATTACTTAAGTGGCAACTAGCTATTGTCAGCTTGAAACTTATTTTATCATGATATCCCTTATTACACTTTGATTGTTGTTTTCGTGGATGAAATCAGCGTCGGTAAAATACAGCTAAATTAACCCAGCACAACCAGGCCATGTTGATGAAACAGAGCCGAGTACTATGGCTGTGATGGGACTTGGCCTTTTGAGGGTCGTTTCTTTACGTTGTCCCATGACTAAATAGTTTGCACAATATCCAGTCACTAGCCTCGCTGAAGCGAGACTTTTTTATAGGTGTTGAATTTACTCATAATCTGCTGGATACATTATGTTCCGTGAATTTCTATAAACCTATTATCTCAAATGCTTATAGGAATGACCTTACCGATAGCACCTGACACTTGATCAACAATGCCATTGCCCAAGGCTTTCCATTTAGCCTCACGATTGGCCAATTCAGTTTTCACTTTTTCAACACTTTGTTGGGTCAGTTCTATGGCTTTGTTGATTTCAGCTCCATCCCCCAGAGTGATATCTTGTTGAAGCTTGGTTATTTGTCCTAATATGGCCTCCATGCTTTTGCGGCTTTCGGCCAGCTCACTTTCTATCTCGGAAACTTGTGCTTGCAGCAGGGCTACACCTTTACTCAACTCAGTAGTCATGTCGTCGGCTAAGGCCTCGACTTTTTCATCGATCCAATCATCCATTTCTTGTCTGGCATTATCCGCTATTTTTTTCGCCTCTGGCGGAAGAGCGTCGAAACTAGGTACTAATCTTCTGGTTCTCATTATTCTTCTCCTTGCGACTTAGCAGGCATAGGTGATGCAGCGTGTTGATTGATTAAGTTATTTACATGATTTGGAATTTCGTCTATTAAATCACTGAACTTATTATTAATACTTTTAGTTAAATTCGTTTCTAGGTTATTTAACGTGCCCGTTAGGTTACCTAAACTCTGAAATGCGTTATTCGACAGCTTCCCTAAAAACTGGTCAAAGGTAGAGCTTAATGGCGTCAATAGACCACTAAGCTTACTGCTTATGGCTGTTAATTTGGTTTTGAGGTTATCGCTAGCACCTTCCAAAATTAGTTCGTAAATTGGAGACCTATCAACATTATTTTTTAAAGTTAACAAGGTTTGTAACTGTTGATCGTTTAGTGTATCCAGTTGACCATAGTGAGCAGCTAAACTTGCTTGCAGGCTTAACAGTTGCTTGGCAATGTCTTGAGCCTGATTATTGAAGCTCTTACAATCTGTCCCCGCTGGTGGGTTGATCATTGTGTATTGGGCATCAATATTATCGAACAGAGTCGTTTTATATTTTAATATCTTCTCAAAATAGGTCTCTCGTAAATCCAAATCATCCCTAGAGTGGCGACCTGAAACGGCTAATATTTGGGTCTTTTTAACTATTATTTTTCGACTAACATCCACATCAAGTGGCGTTATGGTTTGTGCATTTTCAAGCTCTTTTAATTGAGCTTCATAAACCTTAAAGGAAGCCTCTAAAGGAGCATATGCAGTATTGAACTGTTGTGGGTATGTTTTATTTTGAAACTCAATTACTTGTTCATAAAAGCGTTGCTTAATTTTAAGTTTGGAATTACTAATTAAAGCTTGAGCGTATGTGTGAGTTCTCTGGTTTATAGCGTCACACTGCTTGCTCAGTTCAGACCCGACTAATTTAACCATCTCCACTTCAGTCGATAGTTGTTGGTTAAAAGCATTGGCAATATTGGCATGTTGTTGAGCTAAGATTTTTTGATTTTCAACGGATCTGTCGGTGAGATTTAACACCGCCTGAGTTGCACAGCCGCTCACTGAGATTACTAGGCTGATTATAATAATAAAATTCACTGGTATTTTCATTTGGAAGTATCCTTCTTCGCAAGTTCAGATTCTACTAACCCGTGGGCAAGCTCTTTAGCTTGACGTTTAATTTCGTCGATAGATTTGGGTTCAGTTGCACTTTTTAAGGCTCTAAGTAATTTCGTTCGTTCCTCATAAATTTTTTGTGGTCCTTCATTTATACTACTTGTTGCTGCTCCTAGTACTTTTTCAATTAATTTGTCGAATAACGAAGCTGTGCGTCTGGAAGCGTAACCAAAAATGAATCCTATTAATGGAAGTGTCCAAACTCGGGCTTCATACGGACCAATGTCAAACCAACCAAACATAATTGCCATCACCATGACTAAGGCTAGAATAGGTCCATAAATAAGTTTGGTATAAGCGACCCAACGCTCTAACGGATTAAAGTTCTGTTTGCGAAGATATTCCGCGGAGTTCACCAATAAGTTAGTTATTACTCCAAAGACTGCCCAAAAGAGAACCTCCAACATAGATAAATTGGGAGATGTCCACATGAAAAGTTTGCTAGGAGGGGATAGGGTATGTAGGTCAATCATTTGTTGACGTTTCAACCTAGATAAAGCAAACAAATTTTGTTTAATGGTGTTAGGTAATAAGTTACTAGCAGCTAGTTTAGTACCAATGTTAGCTACTAGAATGTACGCCTCATCATAAGCTCCCTGATTGACTAGCGTCTCAACAGGAACGATTTGTTGGTGATCATTAAGGTGTGATTTTAATTGAAAAATTTGCGCTTTGGTCTTGGTGAATAGTTCATAAATTGTAGTAGAACGGTCTCTAATTTTGCCTATGGTATGCGTACTTTCCTGGGCGTCAATGTACCAGTCTAAGTCACTTAGGTTTTTGAAATCGACCTCGCCGATTTTAGAAATTTGCGCAAAATACTGCCAAGATATTGCACTATTTAGATTAGACTTAGTGTGCATCAATGTAATGTGAGATGCTAAGTACACTATAATTATAAAGATCAGCAATCCGATTAATTTAAGTATAAAGGATTGCCCGATTGTTCGTGGGGTACGGTTATCCATCCTCATGTATCTCCCAAGTTTTACTGGTAGCAATAGCCAGTAAATCAATGTTAGTTGTCAATTCCTTTGAAACTACATGACAATGTTTAGAAGCTCTTTCTGCTGCTTATTGAACTTGCATCTTTTGGTTATAGACCAAAAAACGCAATGTCGCTAATTTCACACACTCATTAACCAATATTCTTTAATCACTGTTCTTTTTTTTTGGGGGGGGAAGAATATAAAGTGTTGCTTTGAGTAAGCCTACTGAATCGTAAATAGCGTACCTTTGAGTATTAACCTATAAACCAGTATGCTTTATATCTGATTCTATAATGTTGGTGTCAAATGCGCTGGATTGTATTTCTTCTGTTATCGGTTATCACTCTGTACTCGATTTTAGGTCGTGCCTATGGGGTTAATCTCGACCGTTTTGCGTTAGTAATTGGCAATCAAAATTACCAAGTAGCGCCTTTAAAAAATACCCTCAATGATGCGGAAGCTATTTCTGACGCTTTTTTCGAACTCGGTTTTCGAGTGACCACCTTAACTGACGCAAATTCGTTGACTCTACGCCAAGGGATTAATGGGTTCTACGAAGAAGTCGCTAAGGCTGCTGGCAGTCAAAAGCTAGCCGTTGTTTATTATGCGGGGCATGCAATACAAATTAATCATGCCAATTACCTCATCCCTCTTAATATCCAGTTTGAAAGTGAACAGGAATTTGTTGATCAGTTGTATAATCTCTCCCATCTATTTGAACTGATGAAAAGTACTAATGAGTTACAAAACATTGTGATTTTAGATGCTTGTCGTAATAATCCTTTTGAAGGCAGTGGCAACGTTTTAGTGTCTCAAGGTCTAGCTCCGGTGAAAGCTCCGTCGGCTACACTGATTGCCTTTGCCACTGAGCCTGGAGGGATAGCGTTAGACGGCAGGAGCGACAATGGTGTTTATACTAAACATCTACTTAAATACATTTCCGAAAGCATCTCGATTGAAGAAGTATTTAAAAAAGTCCGCTCGGCAGTGGCAAAGGAAACTCGCAATAGGCAAATTCCATGGGAACATTCATCGTTACTTGGAGAGGTCTATTTCAGCCCTCCCAAAAACAAGGAAGTCCCCAATATAGTGGTATTTTGAATGGCTTAAAAAACGTAAGCTAGGCCAACGTGCAAGGAAGTAAAAGATTCATCGATGCCGTTAAATTGAGCGCCGTTATAATCGATATCTTGCTGATAGTCATTTATCTTAAAACGTGTTTGAAACAGTAAGTTGCTGGAAACCGGCATTGTCCAACTTAAGCTATAACTAAATCCTTTGGTGTCACCAGAAACATTTCCTGTTAGATCGTCAAATTCTATTGCCTCTTCTTCCTCTTCTTCATCTGTATTTTCAGAAAAAACGTTGTTTGCCCTTAGGTCTGCGAAAGCGACAGACAGACTAAGACTGCCAGCTTTCTCAAATTGCCAATGATAACTTATCCCAACAAATGGTCCTTTTTGTCGATAACGTTCATCGGTAATGTTAAGTTGATCTTCTTCGTCGATGTCCCGTGGAGTAAATTGAATTTTGGTGTTGCCATATTTGTAACCACCAAATAGCGTCCAATTTTTTGATAGTCGATAGCCTAATGTGATGTCTAGATCATCACGAGATGCTTTACCCGTATCTTCTTCTTCGGATATATCAGCATCCTTCAAGGTGGTCTGTAAGTTGGCTGACAATTGCCAGTTTTCAAGAGTCACGGCGACAGGAATATTGACGCTAGGAAAGCTGATGTCGTGATCGAGTTTTTCGGAAAAGGAAAAGGTGCTATATCCTAGCGATGCGCCAGCTACAAATCGAATGTCTTTAAGTGAAGAGTTTGCAAACGCCGCAGGCGAGGCTATTAGCACTAGTAGCAATCCTGCTAAACAGCGATTGTTCATTATATGCTCTCTTATTGTTATTTTTTTGTGCAATTAGCTAAGACTAATAGTATTGTTAGTAGATAGCAAAAAATAGAGAACATAAATGAATTCAAACAAACCCTTAGTTTCCTTGATATCGATTCTGTTTACCATCTTGTGTTTATGTTTTATTGGCGGCTGTAAGACTACCGATGATAGCTCAGAAGAAGTCGAGTGTCGCAACGAGCAGCAAGAAAGTTGTGATACAGATGACGAAACGGGAAGAGGCTATGATCCCTGTTTAGTGAATGAAAGCTTACCGGTCTGCAAGCCTTAATGGATCCACAAGAACTAAGACTGCAAATTGCGGAAGTAGCAGGAACATGGATTGCTGCTCTAGCTGTGGTTATCGGCGGTATCTTTGGTGTCTTTCAATACTTAGAACATAAAGATGCAGTGCGTGTTGACCGAAGTATGGCGTTTGTAGAGCGTTATCATAGTGATGGCTTATTGATGCAAGCACGGTTAAAAATTACCGACTCAATGACATCCCATGTTGATAACATCAATCAATTATTAACAGATTCAACCATCAAACCAGAGAATGTTGCCAGCCAATATAACGATTTTATAAATAAACAGGTTGAAGCAGATGCATTAGCGGGTTCATTGGACCAAATTTTCACTTTTTATGAGCAGATAATACTGTGTAGAGAATTAGACTTGTGTGACGATGCCGCTGCAGAACAGTTCTTTGATACAGATGGTCGGGCATTTGTTCGCACTTTTTACCCGTACATATGTAACATTCGGGAAAAATGGAATAATCCAGAAAAATATAATCGGCTTTTGAATTTCTATGCGGGTAATGGCAACAGTATCTGTGAATCTTGAACTAATCCCTAAAAATCACGATTTTTATGCTTTTCTACAACTCTCAATAATCCTATGTCGTTGAGTTAACAGTGGTACCTATGGGCTAGACGTTTGTGTTCGAAATAAACGCAAAGGATATTAAAACAGCTAAATGGATAAAAATCATACAGCTACAAAGTTGTTGGGGGTGTAATATTACCCAAAAGTTGAATTTAAAAAAGCGTATTATATATAGCGCTTTTGGTTAAAGTTTGCTGTAATAGATTGATAACAAATAAAATATAAAAACGTGAACTATGCATGCAGGTTGGCGAGAATATCTAAAGCAGCGCTTAAAAACACCATCGAAGTTCTATTCAATAGGGCTTGAATTTGGCGACGATTCTATTCAAGTTTCTGTATTGAATGATGATAAGCAAAATATCACTTGGGTAAAACAGCACCTATTGCCTGTCCACGATTGGCAAAAACACCTTCAAAATTATGTTTCACAAGAATCGTTAACAAATACTCCTTGTCATGTGGTGCTAAGTCCAAGCAAATATCAGATTCAACAAGTTGAAAAGCCGCAAGTAAGTGACGACGAATTGGCACAAGCGTTAGTTTGGAGTGTGAAAGATCTCATGCCAAACCAAGAGGAAATTGTCGTCGACTATTTCGAATTACCGGTGCAAAGCGCTGGGGCAAATAAGGTAAATGTTGTCGCACTGGCCAAAGATAAAGTTGAAGAGCTCACCGACGGCATACTCCATGCTGGTCTAGAATTGAAGAGTATCAGTATTCTAGAGCTGATTATGGCCGATATTGTTGAGTCTAGTGATGATGCGATACTTACTTTGGTTCAGGAATCGGGGCAGGAGATATGTCTGAATATTATCAAACATGGTCAGGTCTACTTTTCTCGACGTTTGCGTGGGTATGAAAACTTACCTACATTTAGCGAAGAAGAATTACAAATGGGAGTTGGCGATAATCTGAGCGTAGAAATTCAACGTTCAATGGATTATTTTGAGAGTCAACTTCGGCAAGCACCGGTTAAGAAAATTCTATTGGCAATCGAATCTCCACACTTAGATAAATTAGCGCAAATGATGCAACAGTTAACTTTTATGACAGTGGAACCTATCCATGTCGAGGTGCCTCATGTTGAAGGGTTAACATACCGTAGCAGCTTCATTGGAAGTTTAGGCGCGGCCTTCGTGCAGAAAAATGGAATTGCCAATGAAAACTAGAATCAATTTTTTTAGAGAAGATTTGAAATTCAAAATTATACTTCTGAATTTGAATTTTCTTTTAGGATTGGCCATTTTGTCTATCATTTGTATTGTGACGGCTTGGTTATGGGCAAGTAATTCACATGCTAACGCTGAACAACAAACGGATTTATTGCTTGCACAAATTGCCCAGAAAAAAGAACTATCCAAATCTTTAATAGAAGCGAAAGATACTCGTACTCAAAGTGCTGCGATTGTGGCCGATGTGGAAAAACATCAGCAAGAATTAGCCATGAAACGCACCATCTTAAATGAATTGGATAGTCGTCAAACGCAAAGGAGTAACGGCTTCTCAAGTCTAATGGTAGATCTGGCGAAAAATCACCATACTAATTTGTGGTTAACCAATATCTTATTGAACGAACGTAGCCTTTATATTGAAGGTGCCACTACTGATTCCAAAGCACTTCCTCAATGGGTATCGCAATTAAATCAAGCTAGTTATTTTGCGGATACTGAGTTCGCCGGAACTCGAATGTTTCGAAATGACAAACAGCAATTACAGTTTATACTCAGTTCAAACCTTGATGATATGAAGGGGAAAGGGCAATGAGTCAGTCTATAGGAAGTCAATATACTGATTTGCTTGCTAAATTTTCCGCCCTTACGACCCGAGAGCGGGCGTTAACAATTATAGCTACACTGTCGGTAATATTATTAGGTGGATACGTATTGATGGTCGAACCCGTTTTAGAAAAATGGGATCGCGAAAAAATGGAAATTCAGCGGCAAACTAATGAAGCTGCAAGTTTAGATGCCAAAATCGCATTATTAGAGCAAACCTTGCAAGAAGATCCCGATGCATCCATTAAAGCGCGTCTGAAAAGCGTTAAACAAAAAATCTCCAAAGCCGATGAGGCGTTGAATGCGCAAACTGAAAATTTGGTGCCAGCGTCGCATATGCCTATATTGTTAGAACAAGTGTTTGCACAATTTGAACAGCTCAAGTTAGTTGAAATGCACTCTATAGCGCCGACTCCTTTACTGAAATTAGAAGAGGAACAAGAGTTAACGGATGTGAATTTGTATCAACATGGTGTGCAAATGACTCTGGAAGGTGGCTATTTTGAGATTCAAAAATACCTACAAAGAGTAGAAGCCTTGCCTTATCAGTTTTATTGGAAAAAGTTTGAGTACAAAGTTGAAGAATATCCGGATGCTTTAGTGCAAATTGAAATTTATACGCTAAGTACAAGTCGTGCATTTATTGGAGTTCGTAATGATTCGTAAATTCACTTTATGCCTTGGATTACTATTGTCTTTTGTACTTGGCGCACAACAGCTTATTGATCCAACTAAACCCAAAGGGGCGGGCTTGTTAACCACTAAAAGCAATGAGGACGAAAATGGTCCAGCGCCTATTGTATTAACCGCTGTGTTTATCAAGAGCAACAGTAAGGTCGCCGTCATAAATGGCGAGTCTGTGCTAGAAGGACAGAGTTGGAGAGGAAACCAAGTGAAAAAAATCAATAAAAACGGAGTCGTTCTAATCGTAGACGGCCGTGAAACAGATTTGTTATTAAATCAATACTCAATTAAAAAAGATGCATCCAATGACTTCTAAGCAAATTGTACTTCTAGGATTAGCGCTGACACTATTTGGCTGCCAATCGACCTCAGAAACTGGGCCCGCTCAAAAATCCATGGACCAAGCTATGGAGCAACAAGTTGAAGCGATGCGGGATAAACAAAGCATGCCGCTAGACAATTTACCCGATGCGGTAAGCCAAGCGTTGTTGCCGGGCCAATCCTTAAGTGAAGATCCACTTTTTGATGAAGAGAAATACGATATTAGTGCTAAGGCCGTCGATGCTGTCAGCTTTTTCGCCGGTTTGGTTGAAGGTACGCCTTACAGCGTTGCTGTCCACCCTGAGGTGAAAGGTGCCATTTCGTTAAGTTTGAAGCAAGTTTCACTCGAGCAAGTGTTTGAATTGGTGTCCGATTTATACGGTTATGATGTACAGAAATTCGATCAAATCTTTCGCGTATTTCCTTCTGGCATGCGAACTGAAACCTTTCCTGTTAATTACCTGTTGATGCAGCGTGATGGTGCAACGCAAACCAGTATTGCCTCTGGTGGGGTAACGCAAAGTGAAAATAACCAAAACTCTAACACCAGTAGCGTCAATAATTTCAGTGGTAACTCTTCCACGGGCAATAATATTGGTGGTGGCTCAAGTAGTAATAATACGAATGGCACTAATATCAGTACACGAACTGAAACCGATTTTTGGTCTGAGTTGAAAGAGACTTTACAGTCAATGGTTGGGGTTGAAGAAGGGCGTATGGTAATGGTGACTCCGCAAGCTGGATTAGTTACTGTTCGCGCGATGCCTGGCGAAATCCGCAGCGTGAAAGAATACTTAAAAGTATCTGAAGAGATCGTAAAACGACAAGTAGTGCTAGAAGCTAGAATCATCGAAGTTTCATTAAGTGATGAATATCAACAAGGCATTAATTGGAATCAAATCGCCAACAGTAATAGCGGCAGTACACAAGTAAACTTTTCTACTACAGCTGGAAATTTTGGTAATCAAATCAGTGCTGCTATCGGTAATGTCACCAGTTTATCGTTTTTAAATGAAGACTTTTCTGGGGTATTAACATTGCTTGAAACCCAAGGTAATGTACAAGTGTTATCTAGCCCTAGAGTGACAGCAACCAATAACCAAAAAGCGGTCATCAAAGTGGGCGACGATGAATACTTTGTAACCGAAGTGTCTAATCAAAATACCATTACCTCAGGCACCACAACGGTCACACCAAATATTGAACTTACTCCTTTCTTCTCAGGTATAGCATTGGACGTTACTCCTCAAATTGATGACAAGGGCGGCGTATTATTGCATGTTCACCCATCGGTAATCGAAACCGATGAGCAAGAGAAAGTCATCACCTTGAACGAAGAGCGATACGTATTGCCTTTAGCTCAGAGCAACATTCGCGAATCGGATACGGTGATTCATGCAAATTCTGGTGAGATTGTAGTGATAGGTGGATTGATGCAATCAATAGTCTCCGAATCAGATTCAAAAACGCCGTTGCTGGGTGATATTCCGTTATTGGGAAATCTATTTAAAAGTAAAAATGATATTGAAACTAAAAAAGAGCTAGTCATTTTACTCAAGCCAACTGTAGTCGATGCAAATACTTGGAAGCAACAATTAAAGCAAAGTCGCGACCAGATGGCTGATTGGTTATACGTGGAATAACACTATGTACCTGTACCATTACGGTATAAAGGAATTACCGTTCACATTAACGCCTAACACCAGTTACTTCTTTGGCTTACCGAGTCACAAAGAAGCGCTAGCTGTGTTAGTTACTGCGCTTAAAACCGGCGAAGGTTTTATCAAAGTAACAGGCGAAGTGGGAACCGGAAAAACCTTGATATGCCGTAAGCTGTTAAATGAATTGCCAGGTGATTTTGTTACTGCCTACATTCCCAATCCATTTCTAAGCCCTGCTGAACTGCGCAGATCAGTGGCCAGTGAACTTAATGTTGCTTTGACGGATCACTCTGATCAGCAAGAGTTTACTCACCGTATTCAACAACGCCTCATTCACATACACCAACAAAACAAAGGGGTAGTATTGATTATTGATGAAGCTCAGGCTTTACCAATGGAGAGTATTGAAGCGTTAAGGTTAATGACCAATCTAGAGACTGAGTCTAGAAAGTTATTGCAAGTGGTCTTGTTTGGCCAACCTGAATTAGATCAAAAACTAGCGTTACCTGAACTACGTCAGCTAAAACAGCGTATTACATTCTCATACAATTTGCGCTTGATGGATGCTGATCAAGTATTCCAATACGTGCGTCATCGCATGGCTGTAGCCGGATATAAAGGCCAAGAGTTATTCAGCAAAAAGTGCTGTGAACGCTTGTTTAAGGCCAGTAAAGGAACACCAAGAATTGTCAATGTCTTGTGCCATAAAGCATTGATGTTGGCCTACGGTGAAGGCAAAAAAGAAGTATCCCTTGAACACATTCGTTTAGCTATCAACGATACGGAAGCGGCGCTGCTGCCAAACAAACATCTACGTCTAATCTTGATTATTGCCGGTTTGATTTTATTAGCGCTAGCGGCAACATTTGCTTATGAAAGTTGGCTGTTATGAGTGTCGTTAATAAAATGCTACAAGATCTGGAAGAGCGCAAAGCTGAGCCAGAATATTCAGCAGATTATCGCCCTTCAAACGAAAAGAAAAAGACGTTGGCATCCATCTATATTTTAATCGCGATATTGATAGTTGCTTTTGCTATTTGGTTGTTTAAAGACAATTTGTTTATGCAAAAGAGCCAGTCGCAAGACGTTGTTGAGATTGCGGCCGAGACTGAAAAAAATATCCAAGAACAGCCTCTTGAGAAGCAAGATCAGCAAGCAAACGTTGTTCATGACGCAGAGAGATTGATGGATTCAACGAATCCTGAATTACAGCTTGGCAATCAGTTAGAACAGCTCAATCAACTGGATAATGAAGATGTTATTGAAGGGCAGCTTCAAAGCACTGGTAACCTTCAAGCAAACGTGCAGGTTGAAGATAATGAATTGCTGCAGTCTGCAAATAATGCAATTGTTCAGCGAGTAGAAGACGATCAGCAAAGTACCCAAATAGAATCTGTGTCGATAGCCGATGTTGAGCAAAAATTGACAAAAATGAAGTCTGCATCAAAACCGCAGGAGTCTGAGAAATTAGAGAATCTAGACACTGTCGACGGTGTCTTCGAAATGAAATCTAGCGACACTGCAATTGATAAAGAACAGTTAAAGCAACAAGTTCAAATCGCCCTTAAACGAGGGGATGATCGAACTGCAATAAACTTACTGGAGAAACTTGTTGAGGTAACGCCTGAGAATACTACTGCCAGAAAACGATTGGCGTCGATGTTATTTGCTCAGGGGAATCATGACAAAGCTGATAAAACGCTGCAAAAAGGCATTGATTTATATCCTGGAAATTTAGAACTGCGAATTATGCAGGCGAGATTATACGACCAGCTAAAAAAACCTGTGCAAGGGTTCGAGTTGCTAATGGCACACACTGTATCTGCTTTTCAAGCGCCCGACTACGTAGCTTATCGAGCAACATTGGCGCAAAAAGCGAATAAGTTTGAACAGGCGAAACTGGATTATCAACAGCTAGCTAAAAGCCAGTCAGCGAATGCAAAATGGTGGCTTGGTTTGGCTGTGGTAGAAGAGCGACTAGGTAATATGAGTGAGGCTTTAGAAGCCTATCGACATGTTAAACAATTATCCCAAATGTCCGTTGAGGTTGAAGAATTTGTTGAGCAAAGAATACGCTATTTGGCAGAGGTTAAATAATGCAGCCTAAAGCTAAAATACGTCTCGGAGACTTGTTGGTTCAAAACAACATTATAACCGAAGAGCAACTCATGCAAGCGTTATCAGCTCAGCGTGAGTCCGGTAGAAAGCTAGGTGCTGTGCTGGTTGAGCAAGGGTTTGTTTCTGAACATAACCTACTGACTTTTCTATCCCAGCATTTAAAAGTACCGCTAATAAGCATACCTGAATACCGGGTGCAGCCTGAAAGTGTGAAGCTACTACCAGAAGTGCAAGCTCGTCGTTATCGTGCCATTGTGTTAGATGACAAAGGCGACCACCTATTGGTTGGTATGAGTGATCCGGCTGATATTAATGCTGTCGATGCGCTATCTTCGTTACTGACTAAACCGCTAAAGCTGGCGGTGGTTTCCCAAGCTCAATTATTTGAAGCCTACGATAGCTTTTACCGACGAACAGAAGAGATTGCTTCATTTGCTCAAGAGCTAGCCGAAGAATATCAAAACGAAGATGAGTTTGACTTCGCAAGTGGCTTAGAATCAGAGCAAGACACCGCAGTTGCTAGGCTGTTACAGTCCATTTTTGAAGATGCGGTGCAGGCTAAAGCGTCGGATATCCACATTGAACCGGATGAAGGTTTGCTACGGATTCGCCAACGTGTAGATGGCATGTTGCAAGAAACCATTATTAAAGAAAAGAATATCGCCTCGGCACTAGTGCTGCGTTTAAAATTAATGTCCGGGTTAGATATTTCTGAAAAACGTTTACCCCAAGATGGTAGAACGCAAGTTCGCATCAAAGGCCACACCGTTGATGTTCGTTTGTCGACAATGCCGGTGCAAAACGGTGAATCTGTGGTAATGCGTTTACTCGATCAATCGGCTGGACTTTTAACCTTGGAACAGACAGGTATGCCTGGTCCATTGCTACGTCGATTGCGGACTTTATTGCAACGCCCCCACGGTATGATTTTGGTTACCGGACCAACCGGATCCGGTAAAACTACGACATTATACGGTGCATTGAGTGAGCTGAATAAGCCAGATACCAAGATCATCACGGTCGAAGATCCTGTGGAATACCGTTTACCTAGAATCAATCAGGTTCAAATCAATAACAAAATCGATCTGACCTTTTCTAACATCTTAAGAACCACCCTTCGTCAAGACCCTGACATTATCATGGTGGGGGAGATGCGTGATGCAGAAACCGTTGAAATTGGCCTGCGAGGTGCTTTAACAGGTCACTTAGTATTATCTACTTTGCACACTAATGACGCGATAAGCAGTGCCATTCGACTCTTGGATATGGGCGCTCCTGGGTATTTGGTCGCAAGTTCTTTAAGAGCAATTATTGCGCAACGATTGGTACGACGAATTTGTGATAACTGCCAAATAGAATATACCCCTAATGAAGAAGAAATGTTTTGGTTGGGGAATATCGATGCCAGTGCTAAAACGGCCACATTTAAAAAAGGGGCTGGTTGCCAAAGCTGCAATCAAAAAGGCTACCGTGGTCGACTTGGGGTATTTGAATTGCTTGAGATGACCGAGCCGATGATGGATGCGTTGAAAAACTCAGACACAGTGGCATTCAGTCATGCAGCATTAAATAGTCCTGGATATTCACCTTTAGCCAGTGTCGCATTGTCTTATGCCAAATTAGGCTTTACCACTGTAGAGGAAGTGCTCAGGTTGGTGGAAATGGTTGCTGAAAGTGAGGGTATAACTCATCAAGACCAAGAACACGACGAAGAACACAAGAGTACAAATAACGAAGGTGAGGTAGATGGCTCAGTTTAATTACACTGGACGGGCATCTAATGGTGAGTTAACCAGCGGCCTAATTGAAGCTGTAGATCAGTCTACCGCTGCAAAAATATTGCTTGGTCGCAACGTAACTCCGCTAAATATTTATGAAAGTACCGAGCAAAGTGGTACTAAAAAACAAAGTAATGAAATTAACTTTTTCACCCCTAAAGTTAGTTTAGAAGATTTAGTTATTTTTTCCCGCCAAATGTATTCGCTTACTCGTGCAGGGATACCCATATTGCGTGCGGTAAATGGGTTAGCAGATTCAACTAATTCGAAGCGCATGGAAATGGCGTTGAAAGACGTTGTTGAGCAATTGGAACGTGGACGGACGCTGTCATCTGCATTGCATCAGCATCCTGAAATATTTAATCAATTATTTGTTTCAGTTGTCCATGTGGGGGAAAACACCGGTAAATTGGACGATGCATTTTTACAGCTATCCGATTATTTAATTCGCGAGCAAGAAACTCGTAAACAAATTAAATCAGCAATGCGTTATCCATTTTTCGTGGTTCTCGCATTAATTGCCGCTTTAATTGTAATGAACATCTTTGTCATTCCCGTATTTGCCGACATGTTTAAAAAGTTCGACGCAGAGCTTCCATTGATGACTCGATTTTTGATCGGCATGTCGGATATGTTTTTAACTAAATGGCCGTTTATGTTAATTGTCATCGGTGGCGTGATTTACGCCATTAGACGGTATTTAAACACCGATGTCGGACGCTATAAATGGGATAAGCGCAAGTTGAATTTACCGGTCATTGGCGGTGTTCTAGAACGTACTTTGTTAGGACGTTTTGCGCGTAGTTTCTCGATGATGTTGGTGTCTGGTGTTCCTCTTACTGCAGCGCTAAATTTAGTTGCTGATGCGGTTGATAATCGCTATATGTCAGAAAGAATCTTGAATATGCGGCGCAGTATCGAAAAGGGTGAAAGTTTATCTCGAGTGGCCCATTCAAGTGAATTGTTTACGCCTTTGGTTATGCAAATGATAACCGTTGGCGAAGAAACCGGGCGGGTTGACGAGCTGCTAGCTGAGGTAGCTGACTATTACGAACGCGAAGTAGATTATGATTTAAAGAGCTTAACGTCTAAAATTGAACCTATATTAATCGTAATTGTGGCGGTAATGGTGCTAATTCTAGCTTTAGGTATCTTTACCCCAATGTGGGAAATGATGGGGGCGTATAAAGGCAGATAGTTAGCCCAAAGCGCGTAATTAGGAAAGAAATTGGATAAAAATCAGGCGGGACAAGAAAGTAGCAGCCAACTATTCGGCAAAATTGTTGTGTTAATAGTGTTTATTACTATTCTCACTAGTTTTGTGCTGTACTTTAATAATAGTTCGCCTGACATGAAATACATTGCAATGGAAAACTTACAACAACGTTTTTCACAAAGTGTGACTAACTCACATTGGCAATGGCAGGCCGAAGGTCGCCCGAGAATTATCGTGTTGGTGCATTATGAGTCGCAGCCTGATAACGATAACCAAGCGGTTGAAAAAGATAGGCGACCGATTGAAATGGGTTTAAATGGCTACCCTAAAGCAACACCTAGCACTGAAGGTTGTGGCAAGTTATGGCAAACCATTCTCAATGTTTCTATGAGTGTGGAAGGGTTTAAGGTATATGCAGAGTATTTTTCGGATACGGATCCTGAAGATGCCGTAGATGATGCAAAATGCCGTTTTAGATTATCTGTTGGACCATATTTTGAATATCAGTTAGCAACGGGACAAGTGAGCGCCTTAAAAAGTTAACGATAAATGAAACTTGGGCTCGGGAAAATTAACGTAAATACAATAATTTACGAAAATAAATTGTGACAAACTAATTATATAAATTAATAATAGGTACTAAATGGAGGTCAATTATGAATTTTTCAAATAATACCTCTAATCAGCTAAAAGGTGGGTTAATCATGCAAACTAAACAACGAGGTTTTACCCTCATCGAACTGGTCGTAGTGGTCATAGTATTGGGGTTGCTTGCAGCTACCGCATTGCCACGAATGTTAGATATCACTAAAGACGCTGAAGATGCGACTGTTGAAGGCGTGGCCGGTGGTTTTGCGACAGGTGTTGGTTTAGTCAGAGCTGCTTGGGAATTAGAGGGACGCCCAGAGGAAAATTTTGGTACAAATAGTACTTCTGTGGTGATTGATGGTGTGCAAGTCGGAATTGACAAAGATACAGGCTACCCCACTGGACAACTCAGTAATGACTCTAGTAGTGAAGATGACAATATTAATAACTTAGATTGTGAAAGTACGTTTAATTTGATTATGCAAAGTGCACCTACAATCTCTTCAGATTGGAATGATCTGCCTTTTGAAGACTATCGTTATTTCACTAATTCGAGTGACGGACAAGGTTCTGGTGGTAACGACTTATGTTTCTACTACCTGACTCAAACGATTAAGAATTTAACGGTAGAACCGACTGATAGAAATTCAGGTAACGGTTTTATATACGACCCTAGAATTGGCCAAGTTGTTGTTTTTAGTAATAATTAAACTAAAGCCTAATAACTAAAAAAAATAACTGTGTATAGTTAAACATACTTATATTAGCTATATCGTTGTTTAAAACAGATTGAAATTTTGACATTATAGAATTTAAAATGAGGATACTACCATGCAACAACAACGCGGATTTACATTAATAGAATTGATCATAGTCATTGTGATCTTAGGTATCTTGGCTGTGACTGCCGCACCAAGATTTATTGACTTAAGCAGTGATGCTACCGCATCTACTCTCAAGGGAGTGAAAGCGGCTATGCAAAGTGGCGCACAACTGGTTTATGCTAAATCAGCGATCGCTGGTCAGCAAACTGTTGCCAATGCTGGTGATGATACGTCAGAAGTATCTGTCAGTGGTGTTGATGTTCAAACTGACTTTGGTTACCCAGATGCTGAGTTGATGACAGAAGCAATGCTAGCCGGTTGGGTACAGTTGGATATTGGTACTGACTTCAATTTTGTGGTTGGTGCTGCAGGCGATACTACGCCTGATGCTGGATCTTTTGGGATTGCACCTGGTTCAGCAATTACAGACTACACTGACGATGAATGTCACGTTATCTACACTGATGCGGCTAACGCAAATAGCGCACCTGTTATTACAGTAGTCGATACTGGTTGTTAATCAGCAAAGCCAAGTAAAACTGGTTTTTGCAGATGAATAACGGTGAGAACATCATCAAATATTAGAAGTGCAATTGGCTTCACAATAGTGGAGCTGGTTGTGGTGATTATTATACTTGGTATTCTTACCGTAGTCGTAGCTCCTCGCTTCCAAACTGGCGGGGGCTTGGCTGAATACACCTACCAAGCGCGACTCATTTCTTCTTTACGCACTATGCAACAACGTGCAATGAACGATACTCGCGACAGTTATTGCTTCCAAGTAAACGTGTTTACAGGAGCAAACTCTTCTTTCGGTCCCCCTACACTTGTTTATAAAAACAGCAGCAGAGCACTTTCTTGTGCGACGACGATAGATACCTCCGAAGACGCTGCGTATGTTGTCGCTAATATAGACGAGATGGATGCTGATAATGTAACTATCACTAGTGGTGGCGGTAGCATACTGTTTAACCGATTTGGTTGCGCAAACAATGGCAGTGGTTTTTGTGCTAACGATATTGAAGTAGTCTTACAGGGCGAAAGTGCGGTGTCGGTATGCATTGAATCACAGGGGTATATACATGCCTGTGAATAGTGCTAAAAATCAAACGGGGTTTACCTTAATAGAGCTGATTATCGGGATTGTGATTTTTGCTATTGCTTTGACCTTTATTACCAGTTTGATATTTCCTCAAGCCCGCAAAAGTGTTGATCCTATAATGCAAGTGCGGGCCACAGAGCTGGCTAATACGCTTATTCGAGAAATTACTGCAAAAGCTTATGACGAAAATAGTCAGAACAATACTCGTTGCAACGATGACTTAAATGATGATGGTGATTTTGATGATGCCGGTGAGTCTGCTTGCACTGCGATAGGCAACTTTGGCCCTGATAGCTCAGAGTTTCGGAGCTATCCCGATTCAAATTTCGATGATGTAGATGATTATCATGGTTTGCAGCAAGGAGCTGGTTATTCCGATGCAATTATCCGTAATTCATTAGGTGAAATACTGTTAGTGAATGGCCAAAACTTATATGCAGGGTTCAGTGTATCGGTATTGGTCACCTACGACGGCGATATGGATGGCATTACAGATAATGATCAGTCATCCAAGCTGATTTTAGTTAATGTGACTACACCAAGTGGTGAAACTCTCCAGTTTTCGACGTATCGGAGTAATTATTAATGGCAAGCTGCAAACATAAGGGCTTTACATTAATTGAATTAATCACGGTGCTGGTGGTATTAAGTGTTGTGTCTGTTGGGATCGCAGGTTTTATTCGCACCGGAACAGAAATATATGTGGACGTGGTTGAGCGAGACAAATTGTTAAGCCAAGGTCGTTTTGCTGTGCAACGAATGAACTTAGAAATAAATAATGCGCTTCCAAATAGCTTACGAATAGCTGGTAATAGTTCAATTCAATGTTTGGAATTTACCCCCATTTTGTTTAGTAGTTTCTATTTTGATTTACCTGTAGCGCCAGAACCTGCTGCTGATGAAGTGAAACTGATTGCGACCGATGCAGCCATCAATGATTATAATTATGAAAGTGGTCAATCCATTATCGTTTATCCTACCTCAGTAGATGACGTTTATGCTGATTCTGATCGTAGGTTTCTGTTGGGGGGCGAGCCTGAATTAGATCCGGCAGATTCTAAAAAGTTGTTGGTACCTTTGGCATCCAGCGAACAATTTGAAACTGAGTCACCCAGTTCACGAGCATATATTACAGGTGCTCCAGTCAGTTTTTGTATTACCGACAATAAACTCTATCGTAAACAACAGTATCCAACCTCTAGTACTCAATCAACATCTCTTGTTGGAGCGGTATTAATGGCGGAAAATATTCAAAATGATTTGTCCGGTTCAACTCAAGATTTGCCATTTCGAATTGCAGAGTCGAGTTTAACCCGCAATGCTTTTGTGATTACCCTGTTAAGATTCGAATTGAATGAGGAGCTCGTTGTTTTTAATAACGAGATACATATTCCTAATGTCCCTTAAATCAGCGCAAAGCAGCCCTAAAAGACAATCCGGGAGCATGATCATAATTGCGTTGTTTGTGATAATTGTCATGGCCATTTTAGGTTTAACCATGGTCAAACTTTTAAGCGCCTCAGCAGATTCAGTGATTCATGAAGTTTATGGTGCTAGAGCATTACATGCTGCCCAATCATCAATGGAGCGCAACATTAAAGAAGCATTTCCACTGACTCAAGATGGTTCTGGTAGCTGTGATAGTTTGAGTACCTTTTCATTTGCTTCCGTGCCTGGTTTGCAAAATTGCCTCAGTGTTTCGAGTTGTACCCTAACCACAGGGTTTGTCGACGAAACCACCCAGTATTACCATTTTGAGAGTACCGGAATTTGCACTGCAGGAAAGGTGACTGCCAGTCGCACAGTAGCGGTTGATGCAATTGTGGAATAAGAATCGCCACCGCAAATCTGTACCATGGTCTTCAGGCCATGGAATATTCCCTATCGAATTGGCTATCAACATTGCAGGGCTAAAGCCACCGCCTACAATCATAAATCTGTAGCATGATCTTCAGGCCATG
>NZ_JAUORY010000033.1:0-27817 GCF_030548145.1 Aliiglaciecola sp. 2_MG-2023 | reverse complement strand
TGGTCTTTAGGCCATGGGAGATGGTTAACCTCCCACCGATGATTGCGCGCAGGTTGTAGCATGGTCTTTAGGCCATGAAATTCCCCTAACGCGGGGCTAAAGCCACCGCCTACAGGGTAGGGGAAATCATCTTATTTGTAGCATGGTCTTTAGGCCATGGGAGATGGTTAACCTCCCACCGATGATTGCGCGCAGGTTGTAGCATGGTCTTTAGGCCATGGAATTCCCCTAACGCGGGGCTAAAGCCACCGCCTACAGGGTGGATTTTGCGCGGGGCTTACGATTTCAACCTGGCCATGATGAAATCGGCTAAGGCGCGACTAATTTGCGGGTGTTGGGTATCGAGGTTGAATAGGCATATTTTGATTTTGCCTAATTGTGGCAACGACTTATGGCGAATTTCCTGTAAGGCACTGGGTAAACTAGACCTTGCTAACGCGGTGATGCCTAAACCTTGTTGTATTGCTGCTATCAACCCATAAAGATCGGCATTGGTATAGGTGATTCGCCAGCTGGTGGTTTGTTGTTTAAGTTTTTCAATTACACGGGAGCGATAAACACAGCCATCTGGAGCTAAAACCAGTGCTACTTTGTTAGCGCTTATGGCTTTATTTGCATCGCCCACCCAAATTAACTCATCTTCTAACACCACTTCACCTTCGGTTTGTTGATCTGGATGCACTAGTGCCAGCACTAAATCAAAGTCACGGTGATTTTTATCATTGAGTAAACTACGGCTCAGTTCAGAGGTGACTTCTAGGGCGACATCTGGATATTGTTTACTGAATTCTCCGATGATACTGGGGAGTAGGGTAGTAGCAAATTCGCTAGGTATGCCTAGTCGCAGTCGGCCTCGTAAAGACGATTGTTCGAATTGACGGAATATGTCGTCGTTGATACTCAGCATGGTTCTAGCTTGTTGCAATAGCGCCTGACCATCTTGGTTGACTAACTGGCGCTGGCCAATTTTATCAAATAGGCGACGTCCAAGTTGTTCTTCTAATTTCTTAATTTGTAAACTGATTGCCGGCTGCGAACGGCCCAGCATGTCACCCGCTTTAGCGAAGCCGCCTAGCTCTACGACAGTTACAAAAGTACGCAATTGGTCTAAAGACAGTTGTCTCATAAAAGATATTCAGCTTATAAATTCATTAGGATTACTAATTTAAGTAATTTAATACATTTAAAAAAATTATGTAAGCATTTGAATTATCAATTTGTCCCAGCGCCGAGTGATTTCTATACTGCTAATTCTAAGTGACGCAATCAGGTGAAGGTAAATGACCAACAAAACAGTTTTACACCCCAAGCATATTGAAGCTGGCGCAAAAATGGTGGACTTCCATGGCTGGGAAATGCCGATTAATTATGGTTCACAAATTGAAGAACATCATGCAGTGAGAAAAGATGCTGGCATGTTCGATGTGTCGCATATGACGATTGTGGATGTAAAAGGCAGTGAAGCTAAAGGCTATTTACGCAAACTATTGGCTAATGATGTAGCCAAATTGACCGAAAAAGGTAAAGCCCTTTACAGCGGTATGTTAAATGAAGAAGGCGGTGTGGTAGATGATTTGATTGTATATCACTTCGATGAAACAAATTATCGCTTGGTTGTTAACTCAGCCACTCGTGAAAAAGACATGGATTGGTTGAACAGCGTAGCTGATGGTTTTGAGGTTACTATTACTGAAATCCCTGATTATGCAATGATCGCTGTGCAAGGCCCGAACGCTAAACAAAAAGCCGCGACTTTGTTTTCAGACGCACAAAAAGAGGCTGTTGCTGGAATGAAGCCGTTTTTTGGTGTGCAAGCAGAAGATTTGTTTATCGCTACGACCGGTTATACTGGCGAAGCGGGTTACGAAATTATGGTGCCTAACGAAATGGCGGGTGATTTCTGGCAACGTCTGATCGAAGCTGGTGTTGCTCCATGCGGCTTAGGTGCTCGTGATACCTTGCGTTTGGAAGCAGGTATGAATTTATATGGCCAAGACATGGACGAAACGATTTCTCCGCTAGCCGCAAACATGGCTTGGACTATAACTTGGGAACCAGCAGATCGTGATTTCATGGGCCGTAAAGCACTTGAAACACAGAAGGCTGAAGGCACTCAGAAGTTAGTGGGCTTGGTGATGACTGACAAAGGTGTTTTGCGCACAGGTCAAAAAGTGAAGGTGTCTGAAGGGGAAGGCGTGATTACTTCCGGTACATTTTCTCCAACCCTAGGACACAGTATTGCCATGGCAAGATTGCCTGCTACTGCAGATACCACCGCTGAAGTAGAAATGCGTAAAAAGTGGGTAACCGTTAACATCGTTAAACCTAGCTTTGTTAGAAACGGAAAAAGTGTTCTTTAAAAAGGTGAGATAACATCACCTTAAATGAAATTTCGATTAAGTAGTTTAATAAAAACCAATATTTAGGAACGATTATGAGCAACATTCCATCAGAATTACGTTATGCATCAACTCACGAATGGGTTAGACCTGAAAGTGATGGCACTTTTACCGTCGGGATCACTGAGCATGCTCAAGAGCTTTTGGGTGATATGGTATTTGTTGAGTTGCCAGAAGTTGGCGACGCGGTAGGCGCTGGAGACGACGTAGCTGTAGCTGAGTCAGTAAAAGCAGCTTCTGATGTTTATGCACCTATCACAGGAACGATCGTAGCCATTAACGAAGATTTGGAAAACACACCAGAACTTGTTAATAGTGACGCTTTTGGCGACGGTTGGTTGTTCCGCATAGAAGCTGAAGATCCAGCTGAAGTGGAATCTTTGTTAGATGCTGAAGGTTACTCAAACAGTATCGACGAAGACTAATACTCGTTATCAGTAGAATGCTCGCAACTGTAATTATTCGTAATTACAGGTGGCGAGTATTATCTATTGATAGCAAACAAGTTGTATTGAATTCAAATATATAGAGAGCTTTTGCATTTCTATTTCCAGTATCACATTGTTCAAATTAAAGGCACTCATTCATGGCTAATACTCCGTTTTCACTCGCTCAGTTAGAACAGACCGAAGATTTTGTAAGGCGTCATATTGGCCCAAGCGAAAGCGAAATGGCAGAAATGCTCGAATTTGTTGGCGCTGAGTCATTAGACGACTTGATGAAGCAGACTGTTCCTGCTGGGATCCGTTTACCAGAATCCTTAAACATTGGCGACAGCATAACCGAAGTACAAGCATTACAAGAGCTCAAGCAAATTGCGAGTAAGAATCAGATTAAACGCAGTTTTATCGGCATGGGTTATAACGATACCATCACGCCAAATGTGATTTTACGTAATGTATTGGAAAATCCAGGTTGGTACACGGCATATACGCCTTATCAGCCTGAAATCGCCCAAGGTCGTTTAGAGGCGCTGTTGAACTATCAACAAGTGACAATTGATTTAACCGGATTAGAACTTGCTTCTGCCTCTTTATTAGATGAAGCAACAGCCGCTGCAGAAGCCATGGGGCTTGCCAAGCGTGTATCTAAAAACCGTAAAGCCAATAGCTTTTTTGTGGCAGACGACGTGCATCCACAAACGTTGGACGTCATTAAAACCCGAGCAGAAATGTTTGGTTTTGACGTAATTGTTGGAAAAGACGCAGAAGCGGCTTCTCACAATATATTTGGTGCGTTATTACAGTATCCAGGCACCACGGGTGAAGTGAAAGATCTCACCGATATCATCAGTGCATTACATGAAAACAAAGCCATAGTAGCCGTTGCGGCAGACATTATGAGCTTAGTCTTACTAAAATCACCAGGTGATATGGGCGCGGATGTGGTTCTAGGTTCTGCTCAACGTTTTGGCGTTCCAATGGGCTACGGTGGTCCACATGCCGCCTTTTTTGCCACTCGCGATGCTTATAAACGCTCGCTACCTGGCCGCATCATTGGTGTATCTAAAGATACTCGCGGACGTCCTGCACTGCGCATGGCGTTGCAAACCCGTGAACAACATATTCGCCGCGAAAAAGCTAACTCAAACATTTGTACAGCTCAAGTATTGCTTGCAAACATGGCCTCGTTCTACGCGGTTTATCATGGTCCTAAAGGTCTGAAAACCATTGCCACTCGGATTAATCGTTTTGCCGATTTATTAGCTGCAGCATTGACCCGTCATGGTTATGCGTTAAAGCATAATAGCTGGTTCGACACCATCACTGTGTTAGTTGAAGACAAAGACGCCCTTATTGCTCGTGCTGCACAAGCGGGTATGAATTTACGTTCAGATCTAGCTGCAAACGAAGTGGGAATTTCTGTTGATGAAACCACCACCCGTCACGACTTAAAAGCGCTTATCGATTTATTCTGTGGTGATACTCATGGTTTCAATATTGAAATGATGGACGCAGAAATTACCACCCAAGGTTCGAAATCATTACCCACGCATTTACTGCGCACTGATGAGATTTTAACTAACCCAGTGTTTAACTCTTATCACTCAGAAACCGAAATGTTGCGTTATATTAAATCTTTGGAAGACAAAGATTTAGCCTTAAACCATTCAATGATAAGCCTTGGTTCATGTACCATGAAATTGAATGCAACTGCGGAGATGATCCCGGTAACTTGGCCAGAATTTGGCAAACTGCATCCATTTGCGCCAATTGAACAGGCGCAAGGTTACAAGCAGATGATTGACGAGCTAAGCGATTGGTTAATTAATATCACCGGGTACGATGCGATGTCGATGCAACCTAACTCTGGTGCGCAAGGTGAATATGCTGGCCTAATCGCCATCAAAAATTACCATGAAAGTCGTGGGGAAGGGCACAGAAACGTATGTTTAATTCCAAGCTCAGCCCACGGAACTAACCCTGCTTCAGCGCAAATGGTGAGCTTGAAAGTAGTGGTGGTTAACTGCGATAAAAACGGTAATGTCGATTTAGCTGACTTGCGCAAGAAAGCCGAAGAAGTGGCTGAAAATCTGTCTTGTGCAATGATCACCTACCCATCTACGCACGGTGTTTACGAAGAAACCATCAAAGAAATGTGTGACATTGTGCACGAGTTTGGTGGTCAGGTTTACATGGACGGCGCTAATATGAATGCCCAAGTTGGGGTAACCTCACCGGGATTAATTGGTGGTGATGTGTCGCACTTAAACTTGCACAAAACCTTCTGTATTCCACACGGTGGCGGTGGCCCTGGTATGGGACCTATCGGCGTAAAAGCCCACTTAGCCCCATTTTTGCCGAATCACAAAGTAGTCGATACCGGTAATACCACTGCTGGAAACGGCGCTGTTTCAGCCGCGCCGTGGGGAAGTGCATCGATTCTGCCAATCAGCTATATGTACATCAAAATGATGGGCAGCGAAGGCCTCAAAAAAGCCACCGAAGTGGCAATGCTAAATGCCAACTACGTAGCCCAGAAACTCGAAGGGCATTATCCAGTGCTTTACAAAGGTCGTAACAATCGTGTTGCTCACGAATGTATTATCGACCTGCGTCCAGCTAAGGAAACCTCAGGTGTAACTGAAATGGATGTGGCTAAACGCCTAAACGACTACGGTTTCCACGCGCCAACTATGAGCTTCCCAGTAGCTGGTACGCTGATGATCGAACCAACAGAATCTGAAGCAAAAGCAGAACTAGACCGCTTCATCGAAGCCATGATCTGCATACGCGCTGAAATGGCAAAAGTGGAAAGCGGCGAATGGGACGCAATCGACAACCCACTACATAACGCCCCCCACACCCTAGACGACATCTGCGACAGCGACTGGAATCGTGCCTACGACCGACAAACTGCCGCATACCCAGTACCGTCAGTGGCTAGAAATAAATTCTGGCCAAGCGTTAACCGCATCGATGACGTATATGGAGATCGTAACCTTATTTGTTCTTGTCCGAGTATTGAGACTTATATGGAAGATTGATTGTTGTTGTTTTGAAAAAGCGAGCTTAGGCTCGCTTTTTTTATGGCTGAGCCACAAAGCATGGGCTTTGCTGACTAATATTATTCACTTCGTTCACCGCAATCCATTGCGGGGTTTCAAACCGCATCCCTGCGGTCCGACTTAGTTTTCTTCAACAGCCAAGAAAAGTAAGCAAAAGAGGCCGCGCTCCGGCCAATTTTCTATTCAAATTAAAAATAGACTCCTATGCCAGAGCGGCGAAAGGTAACATCCATGTAAAGCAATTCGCCTTGTCCAGACGTCCATGTCTGGACATCTGGCAAGTCTATTTGGAATTTGGAAAATTGGAGTCGAGGGTAAATCAAAAGCATGCTTGTGGTATTTTCTGTGCTGTGCACATAAATTTCTTCTTATTATGGCTGTCCTGATAAGGTTAGAACTTGATGTGATACTGCGTTTTTTAAACCATGTAACATCACTATCAACTAATTAAAAACACCAGAAACTGATGCAAGGCTCCCTTGTGTTTAAAACAACAATTTTTCTTATAACTATAATGGTTCATGGTGCGGTTCTGACACATTTAAGCAATAAAGGCCAAATGTTAGACAAATCCGATATCAACGTCAGCTATATAATGAGAAGGCCATCACACGGACAGCCACAGACTGGACCCTCAACAAATATACCGGATTGCTATATGTATCTTCCTAAAATACCACCAGGTTGAAACTTTTCTTCGTCCAGCAGTGGTAATTTTGGCCTCTATCGCAACTACCTGAAAAGATGTTTGTCTATTGAACCCATTATTTGCATTATATTTTAAATAGGACTTTTTAATAACGAGTCATTTTAACTATTACGACCTAGGTTTTTTTTTGTACTAAGTCGCCAATTAGTAGATTGAAACTATATCAGATCAAAACGGACGATTTATGATTCACTTAATCTATGTCAGTGATTTTGCTCGAGAACTAAATCAGCAAGATTTCGACGATATTCTTACCGTATCGACAAAAAACAATTACGAACAAGATATAACTGGTTTTCTTGTGGTGAATGGTCAGAATTTTTTTCAGGTCTTAGAAGGTTCAGAAGAGCAGGTTTATACTCTATTAGAGTCAATCAGGCGTGATCCCCGTCATCAAAATTTGCGCGTCATTATTTCTGAAATAATAGAAAAGCGAGATTACCCCAAATGGAGCATGGGCTTTGTTTGCAACTGGCATGACTACTTTTCCGAAGATATTAAATCTGTGTTGATACAATACGGTAAAACCCAAGTTTTCAATCTAAATCATGGCAAAGGGTTACGAGGGTTGTTGCAAGGACTAGGGTAATTCACGGGAGTAATTAGCAAGACAGTCACACTAATTCGACTTGTTGCTGTAGAATAGTCATTATTTACTAAATACTTTACCACCGATCATTTTAAATGCGGGAGTGCCTCTTATTAAAGTATCTCTGGCGAAGATGCTATTGCACTTTGGGCAAGTGCAGGGCGATAAAGTGAAATCTTTAGTAATGCGTTGCTTAAAACATTTAAGTAGCGATCCTTTGCCGCCTTTGCCGCCTTTGCGGTATTTAAATAGCTGGGTTTTACACTGGCTGCAGAAGATGTTTACGGATGACTCTGGGGCTTTTTTATTAGGCTTCGCCATGTATTTTTCCGCTAGTCGATAATTATACGGCAATGATTATAACATTTGATTGACCTAATGATGATGAATGAAATGACTTACGCTTTATTTTAAGTATATTCCACAACATTACTAATTTACTGGATAGAATTTATGAGAGTTAAACAATGAGCAGTGATAATTTACAACAAGAAGCGATTTTACGTCGTGATTTAGCAGCAGCATACCGACTAGCTGCGATGCTAGGTTGGGAAGATACTTTGTATACTCATTTTTCAGTCCGTTTACCTGGGGACGGAATTCCCCGTTTTTTAATCAACCCTTTTGGGCTAATGTTTGATGAAATCTGTGCCAGTGATTTAGTTGTTGTTGATTCTCAAGGTAAGATTTTAGAAGGCGACGCAGATTATAATCTCGCTGGTTTTACTATTCATAGTGCTGTACATATGGCGCGTGACGATGCCCATTGTGTGATGCATACCCATACACTGGCAGGTATGGCTTTAGCGGCTTGTGATGATGGTTTATTGATGCTAAATCAGATCAGTACTGAGTTCTATGATCGTCTTGGTTATCATGACTATGAAGGTGTTGCATGGAACCTTGAAGAGCGTAAACGTATTCAACAATCATTAGGCAATAATATAGGGTTAGTCCTGCGCAGCCATGGTTTATTAACGGTAGGTGAAAGTGTCGCAGATGCATTTCAAATTATGTATTACCTTAATCGTGCCTGTGAAATTCAGTTGGCTGCTTCGCAAATGGGAAGCCTGTCAAAAGTGTCGACTATTTCTAATGAATTAGCTCAATATGTTAGTTCGCAGTTTAAGAAAGTAGAGCATGAACGTCATATAGTGTGGCAAGCTTGGCTAAGGAAATTGGATCGTATTGATCCTTCCTATAAAAATTAAATAAAATTGGGGTTAGGGAAATAATGGGGTCAGTGTAAATTAATCATTAACCCCAGTTTTCATGGGTACCCGATTGCTAAATGTATTTTTCTAAAATACCACCGGGTTGAAACGTTTCGTCGTCCACCAGTGGTATGTTTTTGGGCTGCTATTGCAATTACCTTAAAAGATGTAAATCTATTGAACCCCTTAAAGCTAGGCCTCTATTTGAAATCTGTGGATCCATGTAAAAAGACTATATGCCTGCTATCGCCACATTTATCCCATACCCACCAAGGGTAAGAAATAAAAACAAGCAAGCTGCCAGTAATAAAGGCTTTAGCCCGGCTTGGCGAATTGCGCCAATATGGGTGCGTAGTCCCAATGCCACCATAGCGATAGTCAGTAAAATAGCGTCTAAATGAATTATTTTTTCGGTGATAATTGCAGGGATAATCTGAGCCGAGTTGATGCCACTGGCCACAATAAATAGCACGGCAAACCAAGGGATCATAATGTTGCTTTTGTTTGGCTTGCCAGCTTCGTTTGCTGACAACGTTTTTGCGTGTTTTTTGTTTTGCCATACTGACAACAACACTAAAAAAGGCGCAAGCATCATGACTCTTAGCATTTTTTCAATCACTGCCACATTTGCAGCTTCAGGGCTAACCGCACTGCCTGCCGCCACCACTTGTGCCACTTCATGAATGGTAGAGCCAGCATAAATTCCGTAGGCGTGTTCACTTAACCCTAAGTAGCCATAAGCAAGAGGGTAAATAAACATGCTCAAGGTGCCAAACACCACCACAGTGGCAACCGCAACAGATACCTTATGCGCCTGGGCTTTTACCACGGGCTCAGTCGCCATGACTGCGGCTGCACCGCAAATTGAACTGCCAGCACCAATAAGAATGGTGGTCTGTTCGTCTAATTTGAAAACACGCTTGCCCAGCTGCACCGCCAGCCAGAACGTTAAGCCCAGCATTGCCATGTCAGTGACTAGGCCTTGCCAACCCACGCCCGCCACTTGGGCAAAGGTAATACGAAAACCAAACAACACTACGCCAGCTTTTAATAATATGCTTTTGGCGTAATCTACGCCGACATCAGTGTGCACGGCTACCCGTGAAAAGAGGGTATTACCAACAATAATACCGAGCACGATCCCAATGGTTAAAGAGCTTAATCCTGTTTGCTGAACAAAAGGAACATGACTCAGATAGGTTGCAACCAACGCGATAGCCGTAACCATTATTAAGCCTTGCCACCAACGCGAATCGTAAAAGTGACTGCTTTGTTGTGAGCATCCTTGCTGGCCGGTATTGAAAAAACGCTTAACTGCACTGTACATAAGGCTGCTCCTATTGCTATCACTATTAAAGGTTGACTTGATAATAGGACTTGGCAAAATATAACTCCAATACATTAAAATCATGTATTGATAACTTTAGGTTAATTAATATGAATTTACATGCGCTCAGGGTATTCCATCGTGTTGCTCAACTGGGCAGTTTCTCTCGAGCCGCGGATGCTTTGTGTATCAGTCAACCTGCTGTTTCTAAAGCGTTAAAGGAACTTGAGCATCAGTTAGGTATGCAGTTAATCGCGCGAGCATCCAGAGGTAAAAAATTAGCGTTAACCGAAGGCGGCCAGAGCTTGTTCAATCATGCAAAAAGCATATTTGCTATAGAGCAAGCTGCACTTGAAGATGTAAGAGCGCGCACAGGGTTGAAACAAGGTACATTAGTGTTAGGGGCGAGTACCACAATAGCGGGTTATTGGCTGGCACCTTATTTAGCGCGATTCACCCAACAATACCCACACATTAAAGTAGAAGTACAAGTCGCTAACACAGCGCAAATCGAACAAGCTCTTCTTGCCTGCACCATCGACCTCGCTTTGGTCGAAGGGCATGCAAACGATTCACACATTAGTAGCCAGCATTGGCAAGATGACCCAATGAGCATAGTGATCCCGGGTTCGCTGACTGCCATAGGCGATAAAGCGAACTGGTTGAGTCAGCAGCGATGGCTACTACGAGAGCCGGGGTCGGGTACTCGGCAAATGTCATTTACCTTATTAGCTAAACAAGGCATAACAGTGAATGACAGCATGCAACTGGGCAGTAACGAGGCGATTGCCCGCGCGGTCACACAAGGTTTAGGGGTAGCTTTGCTACCTCAAGTGGTTACTGAGGATTTGGTGCAACTGAATAAACTAAAAGTGATCTCGACCAGACACTATCAAATGTTATCTCGTCCGTTGTATCAACTGCGATACCGCGATAGACCTTCTTCCCCCGCAGCGGACGCTTTTACGACCCTATTGTATCAGCCGCTCGCCTAAAGTTTCAGTTAGCTTGATGGTGTCATGTATTTAAATCATACGGAAATCACACGAACACCCACAGACTGGACCTTCAAAAAATATACCCGATTGCTATATGTATTTTCCTGAAAAGATGGCTGTCCATATAAACCTCATAAAGATATTCTCTGATCCCATTACTCCTCAGTTTGAAAAACATTTTGGGGTAGTGAGACATTTTCAAATAATTTCCCCACAATAAATTCAGAAGAGCTTTCTTGAAAGTTTAAATCCAATACCATTTGTTGATCGATTTTGTCGTTTTTAGAGCTAATCACTAACCTCACCATTTCACTCGAACGCGTGAACTGCATTTTGTTGTCTTGCAAAAATCTAAACCACGCCCAATCTCCCACAAAACTTTTAGTGGAACTGGATTCTTTGCTGATTGAATTAAAAGCATATCGAATATCGTCAGTTTTTTGGTTTTGAGAATAAAACGGAAAATAAAGCGCAATTTTTTGTTGGCGCTGTGGTCCATGTGCATAGGTCAAACGTTGTCCGTTGAACTCCAAGGTGAATTGCTTAGAATTTGAAGTTAATGTTACGGGTCTAAAGTCGATAATAACACGTCCATCTTTCTCGATTAGTGTCAAAAACTCAAACCACTTACTTAATCTTTCATAAGATACAAAAAATTCCTGACTAAAGTCCATACTCATGCCTGCAACAATGCGGTTCACCACTCTGTTATCAACATTATCTACAAACGGAGCTACATACTCATTCTCAAAACTCTGATATGCACTGTTTGGACCAAACAAAGCAACCAGATCAGCATAGCTGACGTCTTGTTTTGCACGTTTATTAAAGGGGTAATGGTTTACTATATTCTTGCGATAAACGGCAAGAACATTTTCTTGCCACTTCTGGTTAATGTGTATTCTTGCTCGGTAAAAAACATCACGAGTTGCATTATCAGTAATACTGATTAACCACTTGTCAATCGGCGCAGGTAGGTTTCTTGCGCGAAATTGATTATAAGCGGAAAAGGAAATGCCTCTACCGTCGTACCCCTCTTTGATATTAGTAAACGCTGCTTTATTTGGCGAATTAGATGTATAAATTTGGATAAGAGCTTCTTCTATGCGCGCGATGGGCTCTCCAATGTTGATCATGTAAGCAGCTTCATTTACAAACAGCTCATGTAGTTCTGAAAATTGTTGTTCGATGCTATTCGCTAACACATTCGGTGGTTCTAATGCTTTTAAAGCAGACTGCAGTTTACTGGAGCTGGATTGTTGAACTTGCATAGCTTGGTCATAGTCAGCACCAGTGTAATTAGTTGATGAAAACTGAGTGTGACGATAAACGAGCTTTAGTAATTTAAATATATCCGATTTTTGGCGGCTTTTTAATTCGGCCAATGCATTTAATTCATCCGCATATTGACTAAAGTTCTTAATCTGTAGACTAGATAAAATAGACTGCCATGTAGCAATATATTCTTGCGCGTATAGTTGCTTTATCTCGTACTCTAATTTAGCTAAATCCGCGTCACTAAGCGTATCAGCCGCGTCGCTCAGCACCCACTGTTCAGATTTTCCTTGTGAAATGAAATCGCTAAAATTAATATTTTTGTACCCCGACTCGGTAAACAAAATAGGAATTGTTAACTTTCGCTGTACAATTTCATTTAGCTCAAATAGGGTTATTTTTTCAGCAACAAGGTAATCATACAACGAATACACTTTGCGATTCTCTTCTGTCGCTTTGAGTTGCGAGTAAATCCTTTGTGCTAAAGGCATGCGTAATAATGCTTCACGCGCAGTGGCAACTAAAGCTTGGTCAAGTGATTGCTGCTTTAACTCAAGATTCAAAAGATCATCAAAATAAGACAACGTGATCATTTGCATATTGACACCTTCGTTTCGCAAGGTTGTTGCTAGCCAACTACGCAGATAACCAGCATCAAACCTACTCGTGTTTTGCAGCATTAAGTAAGCTTTAAGCGTTTCGTAAATAGTAACTTGCTGTTCTTGTGCATTGTTTCGCAATAGCCAATTTAAATTTCCAGCAATCAAGTGTTCTAACCTAGGTAGCAGTTCGATAATCAGAATGTCGTTGTATGCGGCTTCGTCGTCTTGATTTTCTTGCAATAAATTAAAAACAAAATCACGTTGCCTATACCATTCTTGAATATACTGTTCAGAAGAAGTTAATAGTGGGTTTTGCGCCACCTCTGTGGGTAAGCGTATGCGCACCACCCTGTTAACTAAATTCGAAGCATCATCCTGCATCTCAATCGGTAGCTTAGTTTGTTTTGCGTTCACTAACACGAATTGCAACTTCAGTTGATCATTGGTTAGATAATCAATACGCGCCTGGATCTGTTCTGCAACCGCTAAGTCATCAGTGATAATCTGCCCTTTTCCAATAAAAGGTTGCTCATCAATATTTGTTTTATAAAACTTAAAGCCCCATCGTTCCAGATTACGATTTAGCGCTTCAGAAAACTGCATATTTGTGGGGTCAGTTTCAATTATGATGCCGGTCTGAATGTTGTCCGTGTATTTATCATTGATTCGTTGTTGCTCTTGATACGACAGGTAATAAGGCCAGCTAAACCACAAAAACAAACTAACAAGCAAAACTGATGAAAAGGACACGTAGCCAAAGCATGAAGACTGGGTTATTTGGCCAAATTTACGAGCTAGTTTATTAGGTAAAATAAAATCCAAACGACTACGCCATCCTCTTAGCGCTTTAATCATCAGCGGATCGGAAGTTGGGTATGAATGGCTTTTAAACGGTTTTGGTGAGTCAGAAGTATTGACGTCTCCTGGAACCTGAATTCCCAAACCATGCTCAGGAGTACTTGCAAGCTCAAATAAGTTGCGATAAATGTAACCTATACGTTGAAATTCGTCTTTACTCAACTCGTCGAGCAAAACTGCCCTGACGTATGTCGGCATTTGACCTTGCTGACTCCAAGGCAGAGCACTTAGCTTTAGCAAGCGTTGCTCTCGCTCGATTGGATGCGCGTCGGGAAATAACTTTTGTTCAAGAGCAATACTTAGATTGCCATTTATTTCCGGGTAAGCTGCAACGCAACCCAACAAAAGCATTCCATCCTCATGAAGGTATTCCCGCAATTGTTCGAGCAGTTTAGGTAGTCTTTTTTTGTGTGCTTTTTCAGCGTCATTTTCTAGCCAGAAGCTTGCATCCTTCAATTGCACTGGGAATTTCTGTTGTAAATAACCGGAATACCAAACACCTGATTTATTGGGATTGTCTGTTTGTAACTTGCTAAACCACTGCGCTGATGCTTTGACTCCTGCGGTTTCCAGTGGGGCAACGGCGAAGCCGCTGAATGCAATTTGACTAAGTGCATAACCCCAAGGTTGTGGTTGGTTAGTTAGCCATACCCGTTGTTTCCAAGCTTTAAAAAGCGAAACCCATTTAGCCAGCTCACCGGATAGACGATTTACTAGCTTGTGTCCACTGCTTATCACAATTAATCGACTATCTGGATACTTGTGCGCCAATGACTGCAATGAAATAGCATGAGACGTATCTTTTTCAAAACACCAACTGGGATCACCTTGAAAGTGAAATGCACGAATGTGTAGATGCTCTAGTTGGAGCCTCACTAACAATGAATCGGCCAATGCAGCGCATTGGTCATTGATGTGAGAGCGATCAATCAAGACGAGGTATTCTGGTTGAACATAACGTTGTTGAAGCGTTGGTTTAAATAACCCAGCATTACGAATGGTAGCAATAATCGTTTTATCTGCATCCAATTTGCGAGTGGAACGCAAAATACTTAAACGCAGCAAGCTACTAAAATCAGCTAATGCAAATGGCATAGATTCGGTAGTCTTAAGTTTCAAGTAAACCAACGGGTTACCGCGCTGATTGTTTTCTTGACGAAGCACATAACGTCGATTCACTCTGGTATAGATACGAATTACTAACCATAGTAAAAGTGGCACAGTAGTTACCACATATTGCCATCGCGAAATATCGTAAAGTTCTTCTGGGTTTAAGCGTATCGGTTCAGGTGTGTATCTAAAGCTAGCAGGCTTGACAATTTCGGGGGTAATGGTCGCGGAAGTAGTAGACTGCTCAACAGTTGCGCATCCATCTGGGCTATTTTCGCAGGGTTGCTGTTCTGGACTGAGGTCTTCAATAACGTCAGGCGCTGTAGTTCGAATCGTCACATCTGAACCGGGTGGTGGTGGTGGGGGTTCTTCAAGGTTGAGTAATATTATGACGCAGGAAATAAATATGACTGTCCAAAAGCTGATTTTACTATAAAAAGGTTTAGGGTCTGGACTCGTTAAGGTAATTGAATCAGGAAGTACAACTTCCAATTTATCTAAATCGGCCTGTTTTTCTAAAGCCCAAATATCAAACAACTCTTTAAATAAATTTTGCTCTTGCTCAGACCGGCAAAATAGCGGGCCAAGTAAATTTCTAAGTTCGTTTGCAGATACGGGTGGGTGATTTTTGTGCTGTAAATGAAGTAACAGGTCGTTAGCGGCTAACCAACGGTCTGGGCCAATAACTATTCCTTTGGCAGTGAGTAGATTCTGCAGCTCAGCAAAATGCTGATATAAATACTGGCATTGCAGCTTTGCGCTATTTAGTTGATTCACTGGATGTGCTTATCCAAGCTTGAAACAACGAATCTGCACGAGATTGATCTTCACGAGTTTTAAGTAAAGTCGTTTTAAAGCCCAAAATACAAGTCTGGTAATCCACTTCAGACAACCCAGCAGTGCTTGGAAACTTGCCACTAGTAGCTTGTGACAAAGCGTGCTGAGAAATGTAGCTCAGCCAATTTAATATCTCTGCTATACCCGGCTGCTTATATAACCCTTGTTGCTCTAACCTCAAAAATTGGCATAGACTGATCGCATCACGCTGCAAAATCGGCAAATCAGCAAACCTTTTGCCTAATCGACTAGTCACAATACTTTGCACCGTTACTTGAGTGTCATCCTCCGTGCTAAATGGCGGAAAAGGTAGATGAAAATATACACATCGGCGTAAAAACGCGCTGGGAAGATCACGCTCTGAGTTACTGGTTATAATTACCACGGGTTTATGCGCAATCTCATTCCCCTCGATAGCCACACGCACGCCCCCTAACTCGGGAATAGCAAATTCTAAATGCTCGATTTCATTTAAAATATCGTTAGGAACATCACGAGGCGCTTTGTCAATTTCGTCAATCAATACAACCGAACGATGTGCCGTTTCTGGTAAGCTCGCTAACTGACTATCCGTTAACAAACCGCTTGGAAAGTCACCTTGTTTGCCTTTCGCTCGTAAAATTGCCAAACCCAACGCTTGATAACGGATAAATTGATTTGCACTGACTAATTCTTGGTTGGGACTTTGGCTTGCTTGCGAAGCATGAAAACGACCGACCGTATCGTAATTGTAAAATAAATCTCTAGCTTCTGTATTTGACTTCACCGCATACTTTAACACCTCTGCATTTCCGTCTTTATTATAACTGGGAAATCCTAGCTCCCAGGCGATACGTCTTGCGAGCTCACTCTTACCGCAACCAGGTTCGCCAGTCAGCAAAAGAGGCATACCTAATGTTAGTGCCACGTTTACGGCAGCCGAGAGTTCGTTACTGGCTAGGTAATCCTGTGGGCGCGTCATCGCATTCTGATCAATAACCGGCAGATTAAGATAATTGTTTTGCGGTTCATCTAAGGTGCCGTCAAAAAATCTTGATTTAGTCAATTTCGCCCCTCCAAGCTTGTTTAAATTGTTCACAACTAATCAAATCATCACGCAATTTTCGGTGTTCAACTGAATGTTTATACTGTTCCAATTGTCTGCGCATAGAGACTTTCAAGTTCTGCCACCAATCACCATTTCGTTTTTCTTCTGTAAGACCAAACTGCAGCGCTTCTATCCATTCATCTATTTCATCGGCGGTAACCCGCTGTAATGCGCCAAAGAAAGCATCTGGATACTTTGTCGATAAACGTTTATAGGTCTCGTATTCCTGCTCTGTCGGTGAATTCAGGTCTTTTTTACAGAAGCGTAATACTTTTGCAAATAAACTCCTTGGCTCTTCAACAACACAAAATACTAAGCCGATAGAAACTGGGTTGGGGCTGTATTTACGCAGGTTTTGATGAATGGTTTCCCAGTCATTTACTAGAGATTCAAGATGATTCAAATTGGTGGTATTCCAATTCAAAGCAGAAATGTCATACCTTACTACGGCTCGAAAATGCGCTTGTTTGATAGAAAGACAAAGCAGGTGTGATGTAATGTCTTCTTGTATTTGCTGAAGCGTGCCATTAGACGGTTGGCTAAACCCCTTTATCGTTTGGTCCCAACAACTAAAACGCGTGCGCCGCTCGAAATGTTGTTCTTGCGGCCAACTGACACTGGCATAACTTGCGGTTTCATTCAGTCGAAAATCCAAATGATTTTTCAGCCGACTCCATAACCCGTTATGCCAGTCTTGTTTTCCTCCCAAAATAAAAATTGTTGAGACTTTATGTTGCGAAAATTCAGCCGCCAAGGTAGGAAAAATGCTCACTCTATCGTAGTAAGCAATGGCTAACTCGAGATCAATTTCAGGTTTGTAAGAAAAAACTAAATTAGGCGCAGCGGGCGCTGCATAATAATGATTGTGCTGTACATTTCCATCACCAACTTGAACCCCTCTAGCGTCGGTGATAAGTGTCTTAGGTGGCTTCCCGTCCATAGATTTCTTTCCCTTTAAAATTGATTATTTTGGGTATTTTTGTCGCCTATCTGAACCCCTTTAGCATCATTTAAAGTAACGTCATTGCGACTTCCACCTTGCTCGATAAGTGACTTTAATTGTGTTGCTTTTGCTAATAATTCTGGCGGCGGCTGCGGTAATGCTAAGGCTAATTTTTGTTCAACAATGGGTTGAAAAACCTGTGGATCTTGCTGCAGATTATCAAGCAATACCTGAGCTTCCATCTGATTCGATGTTTTGTCACCCACGTCCGAATTCGTCCAATGCTTAATAACAAGCGCCTTAAGAGCTTTATAGCCATCAACGACGGCTTTTTGACTAGTATCTTTTAAGCCTGCAGCTGCACCAGCAGCTAATGCTCCAGCAATTAACGAGATGGGTTCCATTTAAGCGCTTTATATTGTTAGTAATCAATTAGCTAAGTATTGACCATTTTGAAGATATTTCATACTAAAATTGCACGTTTTTTAATCTCTAAAAATAATAGGGAAATAATAGGGAAATAATGGGGTTAGTGTAAATTAATAGATGTTACAGCAATGATCGGTAATAAAAATAATTGCCCTGAAGGAGAACAACGATACTTTTATCTGGAGCCGATCTGGAAGACTTTAAGTCGAACGACATCTAAATACAAAATAGTTTCAGTGAAGGAAAACTATCGAATTGAAGAAAACTAGTTTAAATGCAAAAAAGGGGACATTTGCCCTCTTTATTCTAATAACTTTCCCTGTTGCTTGCCGCCAACGGGCTTAAAACCAAAGTTAGCAATTCGTTTATTCGCCTCGCCGTGTTGTTGCCAAAAGACAGTCGCTCGGTGATTACGCACCTCATGCATGACTGCATCATAGGTTAGCATCATCGGAAAAACACTTGCACCGTTAGGTATATCCACCATTAATTGAGAGACCAACAAAACATAAGTGCCTAGGTGGTCTTGCATCTCTTCCTTCAATGATGCGCTAGATAACGTCAGTGGCAGATCACTGGATTGATGTGCGAGCTTAATATGCTTTTCAAAATACGCCGCAAGGTGATCAAAGTTCTTTCCAGAAAGCTTGTGTCCATTAGCTTCCCCCATGAGTGTTTTAAATCCAGGATCAGCAATAATCAAGTCTTCCAATGCAATTTGTAGTGATAACTCAAGTTGCTCGCCATCCTGAGAAAATGTTAACTGACTCCCAGGCAATGCTGTAATGGTCTAATTTTTCAAGACACTTTGTTGGAGGCATGATACCTAAAACCAACTACGCAAAAATCAAGAAGTACTCAGCCGAATATAAACTAGAATGTGTTGAGTTAATCACTGCTCAAGGGTATCCATGCACCCATGCTTCTTTAGTAAATTGATTTCATCTTTCATAAATCCAAGTAAAAAATAATTATATTAAAATTGTACTATTTTTTGCCGTGCTCTCGTCTTTCTCTTTCACGGTCTCGCTCTTGCTGCCTTTGTCGCTCACGTTCTCTTTCCAACTGGCGTTCGGTTTCACGTTGTCTCTCACGCGCCCGCTCCCGTTCTGCGGCCAATTCGGCGTCAGTTTTTCGTTCACCACGAAGCCAAGGACGTTTATGTTGTTCTTCAAATTCCGAATCAACACGAATTTTATTTTCTTCAACCCAACGATATAAGTTCTCATTCGAAAAAACATAATTAGCGATAGGTTCGTCTGCAAGCGGACCATTATACCTGCCAGCTTCTGTTTCTAATGGGGGACTATACGTACCATCATTATATTCAATATAGATTACGTAACGGTAAGAGCCAGATCGCTCTGTGCGAATTGTTCCGATAGCGGGAGTTGCAGGGTCTTCATACATAAATTTAAATCCTGCTTGAATTAACATTTGTTCCGCTTCTTCAAATGGTATTGCCATATCTAACGCTCCCTAGTTGGAATTTTTGTATCTGCTTTAGCTAAGGGTACTTTTATTGTTCGCTCCCATTTAAATGTAGATTGAGTATAGTGTTTGTCAGCTTCACGCAGCGGAGGATACTTAATTTTTTGTTTTCCATTAAGATCACGAGCCGGCGCGTTCGGTCCAAATATATCTGCTGGCAAAAACACTGGCGCACCGGGGTCGGTAATATAGAATTGTTGGTTCATCATCGGAGTCAGATCGCGACTGAATAAAGTGGCAATAGTGACTTCAATGGTTACTACAAATTCAAGTTCATCTGAAATATCTGGTAACTCCCAAATCCCTTGACATGCTAGCGGCATATCGGAGGTTGCGCGCTGAGGTAGTTTTGCATTTACCGGAGCACTAGTATAATCGTCGTACTCTATTCCCCCACTTAACATAGACATTCGAATACTGTGTTTGGTGGCAAATTCATTTGAATCTGAGCGCACCATGTAGTCGGTTAATTCCATGGAGTTACTATGCGAATAATCTGCGGATATTGCACCACCGGCGGTAGCATCTGTACCAAACATTCCTAGGTTAAACGAATAGCTAACAGAGCTAGATGTTGACGTACTTCCCCTTTGAGTATCGGTCAATGGGGCGTGAGTTACTAGTCTAGCTTTATCACTGTCCTTGAACTGCATTGAGACGTCAATTTTTTCGATAAAAGGCCTCGTTAAATGAAACCAATTCGGAAGATCTTCGCCGCGTCTTCCAGTTTTTTCCTGAACTCCCCACAGAATTTCTATTTGGTCACCGGCAGTTGGATTGCCATTATTCATAGCCTCTCCGGTTGCTGAAGGTTGGCCAGGAACTACTCTTGTGCCGTCGGTTTCACAGGTAAATACTTTTATAGGTGACCCTAATTGTCCTGGAGCGATTAAAGGAGTAAAGCGCCAAAGCTGGCATTTCAGATCAAACAATACTATTGGTGTGAGTTTGAAGTTGGCAATATGTTTACGAGTTAATTGATCGTCGGAAACTACTGTAAGTTCTTTGTTATATACGTGACTTTCAATGGGATCTGTTGGCATTGCACCGACCCACTTATAACTATAATAGGACGCATCATTAGAAGGGAGGCTCATTATACTTCCTTGTTGAACAAAAAATGAACACTAAGGTTAGTATAAATTTTGGGCCTAAACAACGTAATTATTAAGTCAATTTCGTAAAGCGTGGGATTTAAAATAGTTAAATAGAAAGAGTCTATCAATCGTAAGCGGCGAGAAAAGACTGAGTTATAAATATCAACTAGGCAGCGAACTATAAAACCTTAGACAGTAACTAGAGGATATTAAGCGCCGTAATTAACATGAACCGAATTAACATGGACAGCCACAAACTAAACTCTTAGGAAAATAGAATCACCTATGCTTTAGTCTGCGTAATTCAAGGCGTGAATGATGCCTCTGGCAAGGAAGCGACAAATTAACCTATCCGATACCCCATATTATCATTGCGTATCCCGCTGTGTTCGATGGGCTTTTTGTGGTCTGCGAGGTCAGATCCGTTGAACACAACTTATATGGACAGTCATCTTAATTTGAGTCCAAAGTTTCGTTCTTGTGGGCTGTGTTTATTCGATTCTAATGCCAATTTCATTAGTGCGAACATTGTAACTCTACGTTAAAAGGTTGCCTTGCCTGCACGTCTTTTTCAGACACTTAATAAGTCAACTATGTTGAGAAGATTGCTTAGCTGTGAGGGAGGGTAATCATGATGGCTTTTGCGGTATTAACATGGCTGTCCAATTAAATGCTTCCTAGAGTTATTTAGGTCGGTTGTTTCCGAATATTCTGCAAAGCTATCTATTGACTCATTTGGTGATTATTTAGGCATAAGGTTACACATGCCTAAATTTGTATTAATGATAAAAGGTACCTGTGCATTTTAACTCGGTTGATACCCTAAATCCTTCATATAGAGTATTGATTTTTTCCATTTTATCTAATGGCTTTCACAATAAAAAAGATTCCACTGTATTGCCGACATATCAAAACTTATTGGCACAAATTGCTCATGTTTTAGTATTAGAAACGAAGATTTTACTAATCTAATAGAAAATACAATAGCGTAGCTAGAAGAATAAACCTTAATAACTCAAATCTTCATATGCCAGAGGCCGGCTATTAAGTAAGTCTCTGCGCTTTTTCCAGTTTGGTATATGTTTATTCATAAACAGGATTATCAAGGCACATATTGCAAGATCGAATGACATTATTTGTTTGATTCAATTGCCCATTTGCAAAGGATGAGAATATCGCAAAAATTTTGTCATTTACAAATTTAAACTTCATTCCTTTGAACATTGTTATTCCGAGCTATCTGTAGCTGACATCATTCTCCCATACAGCATTTTGTCCTTGTCGTTGATATCCCCGCGGGCACATTTTGCTGTGACCCCAGGGCCTACTCGTAATGTTAAGTTACCTAGGTTTAATGGCTTCCCACAGCAGGAACAGCTCAATTTTGGGTTTGCCACTTGGCCACATTCGGTGTGTACATATTCCACAGGAACACCGTCAGCATCACACATCCATTTGTCACCCCATTGCGAGAGGGTGATCAACACAGGATATAGATCTAGACCTTTTTCAGTTAGGCGATATTCAAAACGATTGTAATTCTCGTCGTACAGATGTTTATACACCAAGTCTTCTTCTATTAATCTGCTCAGCCTATCGCTGAGGCGATGTTTAGTGATGCCCAATGATTTCTGGATATCGGAAAAGCGTCTTAGTCCCAGGAAAAGCTGACGGACAATCAATAAGGTCCAACGATCGCCAAACACTGAAGACGCTTTGGCAATAGAACAAGTTTGAGTGTTGATGTCGTCCCAACGCATAAAAGTGTTAACCCAATAAATAAATTATTCATATATTTTACTTGACAGGTTCTATTTTGCAACCTTATATTAAGGTTCCAAAATGAAACCTTTAAGGTGCCTAGGAGGCGATATGAAAAAATTAATCAAATTCAGTTTGGTAGCAATAATCTTGCTTACAGCTATAACTGTTCGAGCCAGCGACAGGATGAGTCAAACAGAATTAAAATTGTCAGCTTTGCAACTGTGCAGGCAGGCGGCAGTTGATACTTACGGTGTAGATGCAATTGTTTCGGTACGAAAACGAGTAGAGTGGCAACGAGACACCAGTCGTCGCTTATGGTTCGACGGACTTCGGGCTAGCGTTAGAATGGTACTTCGGTTAGATGAGGTTCATCTGGCGCGGGTAATGTGTTTAGTTGATCAGCAGCAGCGTATGTTGCTTACGGTAGTGAAGGTTAGTCCTGACGGTGAAAGCGGGCTGTTAGCTACCAGTAAGATTAAATCAAAGTATTTAAAGAATTAAACACACATTATCAAAGTCCAAGTAATCAACGAATAATAATCAAAATAATCAAGACACCCATTGCAAGACCGAATGAAATCAATTGCTTGATTCAATTGCTGGTTTGCTAATGATGGAGTCTTGATTATTCTTTATGAACAAATTTTGGATTATCACCAGATTTTTAAAAGTAGTCAGCCCTAGCCTGAAAGCCTATTTAATTGCGGTTTCAGTTTAATGGAATGACCTGCGAATCTAAAGAATCTGTTATATCTCAACTTATCTGCCTATCCATCTAGGTCATGACACTACCAAACTTTCTACGGCTAATTTCGCTGTTAGGTTACATGCTTGTAATCCAAATGAATAAGGGCACAGTCTTAAGGTGTGAGTATACGATACATCGCGAATGCGGTTGTTTGCTTGACTCTCGCGGCTTGCAGGCAGCTGTTTTTAACTAAGCTGGTAAAGGGATAGTCGTCAATTTCTTACAACATTTAACATGGACAGCCACAAACTAGACTATGAGAAAAATAGAATCACCTATGCTTTAGTCTGCGTAATTCAAGGAGTGAGCAATGTCACTGGCAAGGAAGCGACAAATTAGTCTACCAGATAGCCCATATTATCATTGCGTATTCCGCTGTGTTTGATGGGCTTTTTGTGGTCTGCGAGGTCAGATCCGTTGAACACAACTTATATGGACAGTCATCTTAATTTGAGTCCAAAGCAGACGTTTTATCCGCTCTGGTCGCGCAAATTTTTAGTCACGAAACAATATTTCACTCAATTTAAACCTGCACAGCAAACAAGCCAGCAAGCACAAAGCTCAAAAAGTAGCACCTGTTGCATAGAATAGTGTTGTCAACTACTCTTAATCTTAAAAAAGGGGATACACCGTGAAGACACACTTTTCGAAAAATGCCTTTAAAAGAATACGTTTGTTGACCATTGGTGGCTTGGCGTTTTTGACGGTGGCTTGCGTTGCTTCTAAAAACGAAGACGTCTCCCCAGTTAGCACTTCCGAAAACGTTCCAGATATTTCATGGCCGCAGGAAGAATGGGAATACTCTTCCCTCGCAGCGGAAGGTTTCAATCCCGAGCCCGTTAATCAGTTCATCGAAGATCTGGTAGCCGGAAAATACGGCCGGGTTGATCATTTTCTTCTCATACGACACGGCCGTATCGTCGCCGAAAAAAAGATCGAGAGGGACTATGCCGCGTTGGCGTCTAGCCTTGATCCAGATGAGCGATTAACGCCAAACTTTAGCAATCCAATCTATAATTACGATAATCCTGAACTGCACCCTTATTATCAGGGAACCGATCTGCATACTGTCCAGTCAGTCACGAAAAGCATTAATTCCGCTGCATTTGGTATCGCTGTCGACGAAGGATTTATCGAAGGAACCGATACATTGGCATTGTCCTTCTTAAATGACTATGAATTTGATAAGTCTGACCCGCGCAAAGCGCGAATTACGATTGGTGATCTCCTGACCATGCGTAGCGGTATCGCGTGGGATGATGAGAATGGTTTCGGCTCTGAAACCGACAGTACTTACGCCCTTGAAAACTCCGAGAATTGGATCCAGTTCATCCTTGACCAACCTATGTATGCAGAGCCCGGCACAGTCTTCCAATATAATGATGGCGTGAGCGTTCTTCTTGGAAAAATCCTGCACGAAGCGACTGGTCAACGCGTCGACGCTTGGGCGAAGGAAAAGCTCTTCAGCCCAATTGGTATCGATAAGTTTCATTGGAAAATCACGCCCGATAACGAGGTCGATACTGAAGGTGGACTTTACCTGACAGCACATGACATGGCGCGGATTGGCTATCTCTACTTGCGAAATGGGTTATGGGACGGCGAGAGAGTCATATCTGAAGAATGGGTTCGCAGTTCTGTAACACCTTATAATGCGGATGCCTCGAGCAAGGCGAGCGATAATTCCACTGAATACGGCTATCAATGGTGGATACCCAATCAAACAAACGGAAGCACAACGGTTTTCGGAGGGTATGGACTTGGGGGACAGCGGATCATGGTGTTCCCTGAATACGACATCGTTGCTGTGTTTCAGGGGTGGGACCCTGTCGCCGAGTATTGGAAAGCCAGTTACGCCTTCCAAACGATTGTATTGCCAGCGTCTCTCAAAAAAAACGAATAGATTGAAAGACTACCAAGTGGGGATAAAGCTGATTTTCTATATTGCTACGATCGGCGTGTCTCCTGATACAACAATAAAGATTGCAAGTAGCTTGCAACGAATTACACAGAATTACATGGACCGTCACAAACGAGACTATGAAGAGCTGCGGGGTCAGGTTCGTTGAAAAAAACTTGTTATGTACAGTCATATTAATTTGAGGCTAAAGCCTCGTTCTCGCGTAAGCACTAAAATCAAAAAATTGGTTTCTTCTATGGTGTTTTGCCGTGCTAACTTAGTGGACAGACTCATTAAATAACTACAGTGGAAGTTCCGCGTATGACTTTGAAAATGCCGATATCTGGAGCCAATTTGTGCTCAGCTAGCCAATGGAAATGGAACCTGGAAAGTTGTTTGAGTATAACAATGGGGCAAGCGCTCTTCTAGGTAAAATCTTTGGCGTAGCAACGGGAAAAAGATTGTGTAAATGGGCCGCGGAAAAGCTATTCGGACCTATTGGTATCGCGTCTTATCATTGGAATATTATGCCAGATAAAGAAGTCGACCGCTTGGGATGGCTTTATCTCTCAGCTCATGATCTAGCGCGGGTTGGACTTATGATGTTGCGCAATAGCAAGTGGAAAAGTATTGTAAGTGAGAATTGTGTTCGCCAAACAACAACGAGACATGTGGTTGATACTTCACCAGATAACGGTGAAAGTAATAGGGGGTATGGATATCGGTGGACACCTGGAAATGTAAAGGCTGTACCCTTTTGCTTTTTCTGCCTATGGTTTTGGTGGTCCGCGTCTCACAGTAATTCCCTCACTCGATACCATCATCTATGAATGTTAATTGCACAAATCTTGGATTTTACAAGGCATATAAGTTAACGGCGGGGCAGGTTTAACTCTACAGTTTGGTGATTATAAAAATGCTTGGAAAGGTCACTTCTAGCAGCGGATTTTCACTTTCCAACTATTTGAAAATAGGCCAGCGCAGTCTGGCCTATATGGTGAGGCTAAATTTTCGTTTCGAAAATTTGTTTTCCGTCTTTCACCCGTTTTATGGTAATCGTCGAAGCATCGATTGTTTGGCCATCTTTATAAAGGGGGATTACTAGATCCCAAGCCACATCAACGCCCAGAGAGACATAATGATAAGGAACTTCGCTTTGATCATCGTTTTCTACTTCTAAATAACCTGGGTCATTAACAAAAAATGTATTTTTCGGGTTGTTGTCAATGATCACCTGCCAGTCTCCCATCTGTCGCGTAAAGACTTTGGGAGCAACGGATTTGATAATTCGTGAACGCACTAGTTCTGCATTGACCGCTTCACCTTTGTCATATTTTAAGTTGATATTTAAAATCGCTATGCGTTGGTAATTTGCAGGCTTTGCCATCGGTTTATGCTGTTTTGCGGGTTCAAATTTAGGTGTTTCGATTGGCATCTGGCTATTCGTTTGCGCTAATGGCGAGGTACTCAATAAAGCCGTTAAAATCAGTAATAGATATCTCATGTTATATTCCTTTATTAGGGACGATTCCAATTATTTGGTGCAAAGATTGCGGGGGGGCCTGTTGAACTTGAGCTAGCATGTGGAAACGAAAGATAAGCCGCTTCCATGATCACCCAGTCAGCTGGACCAAATTCCCAAACTGTATTTCCCCCTGATAACATAATTGCATTGGTCGTGATATTGCCTTCTGAACGCCACCAGTCGTTTCCATCTCTATCTGAAACGAAACTTGTACAGTTTCTCCAAGCCGCGTTGATTGGATCATTTTCACATGCAGTCTCAGTTGCATACAGAATAGGTACGTTAGTACTGTAGTTTGAATCACAGCAATATTCGTCGGGCAGGGCAAACACTGCGTGTGAAGTTTCATGAACAATAGTTCCATAGCTTGTCGGCTCTGCAGTAGCGAGGCCGGATGCTGGGTTAGCACAATCGCGTAAGTTATTGCTGTGTATCAATATAGTCGCATCGGCAAAAGCGCCGTCTGAACTAATAGAGCTAGGCCATGTCACTGAAGGACAACGAAAATTCCCTTCTTCATCAGGCTCGTTTTCTACGACACTTCCAGATTCGAGAGTGTAATAATAATTGAAGCGCCCTAGATTGAAATAATACGCTTGGTTTTGCCAGTAGCTATTTTCAATCGCATTGGTTAGGTCATCTACAAAGGCTTGACGATTGGCCAATTCAGCTAGATCACCATAGGATGCATCGGGAACAAATAGTATATTGAACGCGTCATCCATATCTGGTTGAATGACAAATAATTCATAAATACTAGAACCCGAAATTGGATCGTCATCTTCTGATACGTCGACGTTTAGAGTGCACGCTGACAGCCCAAGTAATAGCAGCGCGTATGGAAATAACTGTATATATTGAATAAATTTCATAACTTCTCCCTGTTATATTTCTTAACTATTGGATACGGATAGACTTCAACCGTAATATAAGTAGATAAAAATCATCTCCTTATTTGGAATAGTGTAGTTCATATCGTCCAAATAGCTCATTTTTTGTACAGTTTTGGTGGGGTTTATACTCCGGCAAATTTTTCAGCCGTTTCCAAAAAGTGCAATATCCCTTAAGTTGACCAGATAACCTGAGCGCCAGAAGGTATGGCTCCAGCCAATGGCAGACCACAATCAAAAGTGAATCCATGGGGGATCAATATCTACAAGAATTATTGTTCTGAGGTTTTTACTGAGTTCGTAAAGCAAAACGTAGATGGGGTTAGACGAAACGTCCACGAATCATGTTTTTGGATAGGAACTATCAAAGGAATAATGAGGAAGGAATAATCAGGAATAATCAGGACACCCACGTTAAATCATAGGAAATTAAAACACCTATAACCGCGCATTCATGGGTGTCTTGTTAAAATCTAAAGCAGCACAAAATAATCAGGACACCCACGTTAAATCATAG
>NZ_JAUORY010000032.1:0-36982 GCF_030548145.1 Aliiglaciecola sp. 2_MG-2023 | reverse complement strand
CGCTTCGCAATCCGTGAAGGTGGCCGTACTGTTGGTGCTGGTGTTGTAGCAAAAATCATCGCTTAATAGCGAGATAAAGTACAAAAGTATTTAAAAAGCCGCTCTTAGAGCGGCTTTTTTTGTGCCTGCGATTTGTATTTACAATATTTGTAGCATGGCCTTCAGGCCATGGGATGGGGCAACATATCGCGGGGTTAAAACACCCGCCTACAAGCCATGGAAAGGTTCAACAAGGCGCGGTTTGTAGCATGGCCTTCAGGCCATGGAATCGCGAATCCGATAAGAGTCTGTAGCATGGCCTTCAGGCCATGGAATCCTTGCAAAACGCTACGGGGCTAAAGCACCCGCCTACGGGGTAGGGGAGATTATCTTTGTAGCATGGTCTTCAGGCCATGGAATCCATGTAAAACGATGCGGGGCAAAAACACCCGCCTATAGGGGAGGGGAGATTATCTTTTTGTAAGCCATAATTTATTCCGTGGGTAATTTTCGTCCTTTTCGCCAGCTAAGAGTACTTGACCAATTGTGTTGGGAAGTTATAGCCTTTAGGTTTTGCCGCTGTAAACTGTAGATGTCTAATTTTAATCGTTTGCTTGTTACACTTGAGATGCTTAGCCAAGACATTTTGGAAGAATTGAACTCGCCAGAAATTCAGCAAAACCAGCATATTTCGATTCAGTATTTAAAATTGATTACACAGTATTGGAAAACCTCCTTGAAGTTGGCGGAAAGTGCCACAGACTTGACTGAAAAAGGCTTTTCTTATGCCATCACAGAAAAGGGCATCTGCGAGCATCTAGTAAATAAAAAGATGTTATTGATACAAAATCGGTTATTGGAGTATGTGGTGGAGTATTACAACACCAGTATTCGAATTGAAAAACTTCGTGATGTGGACTTTTCGGAAAATGCAGACAAGCGATTTGATTTATTAACTACTCGTGCTGTGAAATATAGGTCTCAGTATAAAGTAGTAGCCAAAGCACTAGATCCTGTTGAGTATCAAAGACTAATAACAGGAATAGGGCTGGCTGCATTCGATTGGAGTTGGCAAACGGTAACTTCTCCTTAACTACCGAACAATGGTTAATTTCACTACTATTTGGGTAATGCTATTAATTTTATCACTTAAAATACCTATCCAATTTCCTAACATACTGAAAAATAGAGATTATTAATTCTGGTTCGTTTATTGCTGAAACATTTCAAATTGGTTAATTCGTAAGGCCTATTTAAGGCTAAAAATAATAATTGGAGCCAACCTATGTACAACGACGAAGATTTGAATCAGGCAGTGGAGGCCGGTATTTTTACTGACGACTCTGTCACTAAATTCAAAACCCATATTGCTCATTTAAAAAATACCTCAATGGCTGATGAGGAAAACTTTCGATTAATTACTGGTTTTAACGATATTTTCGTGGTTATTGCCAGCGGGTTACTCTTGGCGTCAATCGCTTTTCTCGGATATCATCTTTCTCCTATGCTAGGGACGATCGGGGTTGCTATTGCATCATGGCTTTTAGCTGAATTCTTTGTGGTGAAGCGCAGAATGGCATTACCTGCAATTATGTTGTTGCTGACATTTTTAGGCGGCGTTTTTGCCACTCCCTTAGTGAACTACCAACAACCTTCTGAAATTCCATTCCTAGTTGCCGGTTTGCTTAGCGCCTTTGCCGCTGTGCTGCATTGGAAGCGTTTTCGAGTGCCTATAACAGTCGCCGCTGGAGTTGCAGCACTGAGCAGCAGTATGATCGCTGTTATATTGGCAGTGTTCCCAAGCGCTGTTGGTTGGGTAAATAGTTTGTTGTTAGGTGTTGGTTTAGCTATTTTTGGTTTGGCCATGTATTGGGATGCCTCCGATCGCAACCGTCAAACCCGTTCATCTGATGTGGCATTTTGGTTGCATTTGGCCGCTGCGCCGCTAATTGTGCATCCTATATTTACTTCTTTAGGCGTATTGCAGGGGGTAGGCGGTGTGTCAGTTTCTTTGGTGGTGCTTGGGCTGTATGTTTTGCTAGCGGCAATATCTATTGCTGTCGATAGACGCGCTATTATGGTGTCTGCATTGGTCTATGTTATTTATGCGTTCTCTACATTATTAGAAACTTACGGAATGGTAAGTTATAGCTTTGCAATCACTGGTTTGTGTATTGGCGCAACCTTATTGCTGTTATCTGCTTTTTGGCAAGTTAGTCGCAGACAAATATTGAAAGTTCTACCGGCTCAAGTACAAGGTTTATTGCCTGACGCGCAAAGCTAGTTTAACGGAAATACCCCACAATGGTTTTTGGCTATTGTGGGGTAGTATTGGCGGTTTTTTGTGATCCTTTAAGAGACTCATTTAAAACCTGCATTTCTGCAGCGGTTAAATTTCGCCATTGACCAGGATAGAGTCGAGACAGATCAATATGCATAATACGAGTGCGCTTTAATTTACTCACTTCATAACCTAAAAATTCACACATACGACGAATTTGTCTGTTTAAGCCTTGCGTCAAAATAATTTTAAATTTGTATTTTCCTAAAGGACTAACCTTACAGGGTTTAGTAACAGTGCCCAATATGGGCACGCCAGAAGCCATACGCGTTAAAAATCGTTCACTGATAGGTTGTGTGACGGTTACTTCATATTCTTTGTCATGGGCGTTCTCAGCACGTAATATCTTATTTACTATGTCGCCGTCGCTGGTGAGTAAAATCAACCCTTCGGATGGTTTATCTAAACGACCGATCGGAAAAATGCGTTGTTTGTGTCCAATCGCATCAATGATATTTCCCTTAACATGTTTCTCTGTGGTGCAGGTGATACCAACTGGTTTATTGTAGGCGATATAAATACGGTCGGATTTATTATTCGGCGTGGCACCAATTAACTTTCGGTCAACCCTGACTTCATCTCCATCAAAGACTTTAGTGCCCAATTCTGGAATCTTGTTATTTATGGTGACCCGATTTTGTTCTATGAATTTGTCTGCTTCACGGCGTGAACATAAGCCTGTTTCACTGATGTATTTATTGAGGCGTTTGCCTTGCGCAATTGTCATAACTGATAAAATTGTTTGATGTCAGAATTTTTATGGTGGTTAGTGTAAGCGTTTTGTCGTAAAACTGATATAGCGACTGATTCTGTTATCACTTGATAATATGCGCAACCGCAAGGGATGTTCCTGATGCGGTTGCTTGTTTTGCATATTCTATTTATTAATGTGCTGATTAATAAATTCTTCGAGCGCAGCATATACTTGTCTTCGTCCCGCCTCTTGAAACAGACCATGTCCACCTTTTTCGAAGTTTATGTAGTCTACCTTTTTACCTACGGCTTCAAAGCTGGCGAGCATCGCTTGCGCATTCTTAACCGAAACGATAGAATCTTTTTCGCCGTGAATTAACAATACATCTGATTTGATTTTGTCTGCATAATTCACTGGAGAGAATTGAGCTAGCTCTCGAGCGTTGGTGCCTAGGACTTTTTCAAAATAACCTCGGCCCCCATGACTCTTCATGTAAATACTATCAGTATATGCATAGTTCAAATCGTAAATACCAACATAGCCTATGGTGCAGTTGTACAGTTCAGGCTCGCGCACACTGGCCATCAATGCTGCATATCCACCATAACTAGCGCCATACACACACATTTTTTCGCCGTCTACATATCCTTGGCTGACAACATATTTAGTGGCGTCGGTGATATCTTTTATCATCTTACCACCCCATTGCCGATAGCCCGCTTGTTCAAACTGTTTACCATAACCACCAGAGCCGCGGAAATTAACTTGTAATACCGCATACCCTCGGTTAGCTAAAAACTGCACTTCACTATTAAATTCCCATGTTTCACTTATACCGTGGGGACCACCATGGATAACGACGACCATAGGGGGTTTTTCATTTTCCTTTAGTGCTAATGGCATGGTCAAGTAACCATGGATTACCATATTGTCTTCAGTGGTGAATTGAAATGCTTGCATTGGTGCCATAGTGCGCGGGTCTAGCCAAGAGCGGTTCGACCAGATAAATTCTGCACCCATTTTTTCAGTGTCAAATATGTAGTATTCGCCTGGATTGACATCACTAGAGACACGCACCAACAGCTTTTTCCCATCTCGAGTTGAACTCGTGATGTTAACTTCCTGTTCACCGAAGGCCTCAACTAACATCTTATGCAGCTTGGCGGTTTTGTTTTCCTCTACATAATGATATTGCGGTTTACCCGGATAAGAAATACCAACTACCGGCATATTGGTTAATGGCTCCCGATTGGTATAAGCGATATCGGCTACCATATCGTCAAAAATCGGACTAAGTTTTTTGCTGGTGAGGTCTAGTACGTAATAAGTATTTAAATCTCTTTTTCCATAACTACCCGTTAGTAAAATCTTTTTGCCATCATTGCTGGTGCCAGTTGGTACTAGGTCTTTGTTGACCCCAAAAGCATCTACAATTTCTAGCCATCGTGAATCACGTTTTTCTCTATATGCTCCATGAACTTCTAAATTTTCATCATGCCATTTGATAAAATTAATTTCGCCAAATTTGTTGGCGATAGCGTGAGCTCCGGGGTGGGGAAGCACCTCGACTTTAGTTTTGCGGCCGTTGAATATATTTAACTTAGAAATAACTGAGTGTTTTTTGCGTAAGTCGTACCACTGGTTATGTTCTAAGGTCCAAGGGTGTTCCAATATTAAGATGTTTTTTTCGTCATCTACCAACAAGCTAATTATTTCGGGCGTGGCGTAACTGGCTTCGCGTTTTTTTGTTCTTGTACTGCGATCGCCATTCTCTCTCGCTCTCCAGCCATACAACATTTCTTGTTTACTGCCATCAACATTAATCGCAAATAACTCTCCGGTTGCAATTGGCGCATCATAGCGTAAACGTTTTTCTGCAAACTGATATACCACTCGTTCATCGCTGACCCACTGTGCCGAGTGAATTGCATCCCCTTCTTTTGGCCGAACGCCTCCCACTATTTTCATATTTTTGGCATCTAAAAAGACTAAACTTACCTCACCTTCGTGTTGTACTCGTGCGAGTAGGTGTTTGCCATCGGGGGAGATGGTCATATCTAAATAGTCACTGTGTTTGGAGAATTGATCTATGGGCAGTTTGCTTGCTAATACAGATGAACAAAATAGTAGCAACGCAAAAATTAAGCAGGTTTTCATATAAGCTTCCTTAGCTTCTTCCTTGATTGTCGATAGTGATTTCTCCATATTCCTTATCCAAAAGGACGACTTCGGAGAATATCCAAACCTTAACGAAAATAGACAAGATTGACAATTTATTTACCCAAAACTGTACTTTTTTTGTGAAGTGTTTTGTGCGAAAAAATGAACGTACATTAGAATGGAATAATTGCTTTAGGGCTTTGTAGAGTGGTTATTATTAAACAATAAAAAACCCGATTAAAAAATCGGGTTTTTTGATAGCTTAACTAAAAGTAATATTTACTTCTTAGCGTTACGCGCTTTAGTTTCAGCGATAACTTTTTCAGCAACGTTTGCTGGACAAGGCATATAGTGGCTGAATTCCATTGAGAATTGACCACGGCCAGATGTCATTGTGCGAAGTGATCCGATATAACCGAACATTTCAGAAAGTGGTACGTCGGCTTTAACGCGAACACCAGTAACACCTGCTTCTTGGTCTTTAATCATACCACGACGACGGTTAAGGTCACCAATTACGTCACCAACATGATCTTCAGGCGTAAACACGTCTACTTTCATGATTGGCTCAATAAGTTGAGGTCCGGCTTTAGGAATCGATTGACGGAATGCACCTTTAGCTGCGATTTCGAACGCAATTGCAGATGAATCCACGGCATGGAATCCACCGTCGTATAGTTCAACTTCAACATCTAACACAGGGAAACCAGCAAGAACACCAGTTTCCATCATACCTTTAAAGCCCTTCTCGATAGCTGGGAAGAATTCTTTAGGAACGTTACCACCAACAACAACTGATTTAAATGTAAAACCAGAACCTGGCTCACCAGGACGGATACGATAGTCAATTTTACCAAATTGACCTGAACCACCTGATTGTTTCTTATGGGTATAAGAATCTTCGATAGGTTGAGTAATAGTTTCACGATAAGCTACTTGAGGTTGACCAACTTCTAAGTCAACGCCATATGTACGCTTAAGAATATCTACTTTGATATCCAAGTGAAGCTCACCCATTCCTTTAAGAATGGTCTCACCAGAATCTTCATCCGTTTCAACACGGAAAGATGGATCTTCAGCAACCATTTTACCGATAGCGATACCCATTTTCTCAGAACCACCTTTATCTTTAGGTGCAACAGAGATAGAGATTACCGGCTCTGGGAATACCATAGCTTCTAGCGTACAAGGGTGTTTAGGATCACAAAGTGTGTGACCTGTTTGTACGTTTTTCATACCTACGATAGCGATGATGTCACCAGCTTGTGCGCTGTTTAATTCGTTACGGTCGTCTGCTTGCATTTCACACATACGGCCAACACGTTCAGTTTTACCAGTAAACGAGTTAAGAATAGTGTCACCTTTATTCAATTTACCTGAGTAAATTCGAACGAAAGTCAAAGCACCGAATCTGTCATCCATAATTTTAAATGCTAGTGCACGTAATGGCTCATCAACAGAAACAGTCGCTACTTCACCAGTCTCAACACCTTCTTCGTCAGTCAAGGGTTGAGGATCAACTTCAGTCGGGCTAGGCAAATAATCAACAACGGCATCTAGTACTAACTGCATACCTTTGTTTTTGAAAGCTGAACCACAGTATGTTGGGAAGAAAGACATGTCACGTGTACCTTTACGGATACAACGTTTAAGGTCTTCAATAGAAGGCTCTTCACCATCCATGTAAGCCATCATTAGATCGTCGTCTTGTTCAACAGCAGTTTCAACTAACATTTCATGGTATTCGTTAACTTTATCAACCATGTCAGCAGGAACATCTTCAATTGTATAGTTTTCAGGAAGACCTGTGTCATCCCAGATGTAAGCCTGTTTAGTTAATACATCAACTACACCAACAAAATCATCTTCTATACCGATAGGAAGCGTCATAACTAGTGGTGTTGCTGCTAAAACATTTTTAACTTGTTTAACAACACGGTAAAAGTCTGCACCCATACGGTCTAGTTTGTTTACGAAGATAATACGAGCTACTTCAGATTCGTTCGCATAACGCCAGTTAGTTTCTGATTGTGGCTCTACACCGCCAGATCCACAGAATACACCGATTCCGCCGTCTAGAACTTTAAGTGAACGATATACTTCTACTGTAAAGTCAACGTGTCCCGGGGTGTCGATTACGTTAAAACGGTGATCTTTCCAGAAACAACTTACAGCAGCTGATTGGATAGTAATCCCGCGCTCTGCTTCTTGTTCCATGAAATCTGTTGTTGATTCACCGTCATGTACTTCACCGGTTTTATGAATTTTACCGGTAAGTTTTAATATACGTTCGGTGGTGGTAGTTTTCCCCGCGTCAACGTGGGCAAAAATACCTATATTTCTGTAATGAGATAAGTCTGACATTGGTCCACTCTGTGTCTAATAAAAAATTGCGCGGCATTATACAAAAATTTTCGACAGGTTACATTGTTTCATTTGCTTTAAAAATCAACAGTTTAAAAATTAATTCAAGATTTGTTGAAAAAATCCTTTATTTTCAGTTGGTTAAATGACCAATAAAGGTACTTTATTATTCTTAAAATAGTGTAGATATTATGAGTTTTATGATTTTAATTAGTTAAAATGCGTGAAAAGCGCGGAAAAAACACTTAATTCTCTAATTTTAAACCGCTTTTAAGCCATGGGCATGACACGATTTCTTCCAAGACGTTTTGCTTCATACAATAACTTGTCGGCTGTTTCGATAAACTGACTTGAATGTTCATTTGCTTGCAACTGGGCCACGCCAGCAGAAACCGTTATATCCCCTAAAGATTGGCCAGTTCGACGGTCTTTTACGGTGATTTTTTCGATATTTCGGCGCATAACATCGGCCATATGCCGAGCACGGGATTGATCAAGTCCTGGCATGATGACCGCAAACTCTTCTCCGCCGTAACGAAATGCTTGGGCATTTTCCCGGCAGCAGCTTTGTATCTTTTTCGCCACCGCTTTTAGTACTAAATCACCCATTTGATGGCCGTAGGTGTCGTTTATTTTTTTAAAATGGTCGATATCAATTAACGCTAGACTGCACTTATCTAGTTTTGTTTTACTGCTAATTTCAGAGTCGAAATAACGACGGTTGCATAATCCGGTTAACGCATCATAAAGCGCTTCTTGTTGACTGGCTTGCAACTGCGATTTAAGCCGCACTATTTCTTTTTCTGCACTGGCCAGAGCGCCATTGAAGCTGATGGTACTTTGTCTGATCACTTGCGATTCTTTGACCATATTGCGCACTAAGCCTAACACTTCCTCTACTGTCCAGCCTTCTTTTTCAACCTTGCTCAAATCGTCGATACAGGCGTCCATGAGGTTTTTATAATCTTGGGTTTCCGATTTAGTGTCTTTGAGGGATTGCGATAATTCAATCATCATACCTTCAAGAGACTGGCGTAAATCCCAAACATTCACTTCTTCTTTATCAGAAATGTAACTACGATAGAGATCTTTAGCCTTGAGTTCCGATATTGGAGAATCACTTTCTACAGCGGCATCTAACTGCTCATTTAATTCGGGAGAGTCGTTGCTGACATAGGTGTACCAAAGGGCATAATTGGTAGGGACGGCAGAAATTTTGTGTTTAACCAGCAAAGGGACGGTTTGTTTGAGGATGACAAATGACTGTTCAATATCTTTGGCTGACATACCTATCTCTCTGCTGTGTTAGATTTTTTCTTTGAGTCGCTTTTAGTCGGCAAGTTCTACATAAAACATACCGACTTCTGCTTTTATAACTTTGACCCTACTTCCTGCCGAAATAGGGTGGGAACTTTTCAACTTCCATTGCACTCCAGAGAAGTGATAATACGGATTTTCGGTAGCAGAAACATTTTTTTCTAACAAAAAATCATGACCAATTAAATCACTTTGGGCTGGTTTAGTATCAACGTCTTGTTGAATATTTTTAAGTGGCTTCCACAGCAATACAGCACTAATTGCCGTTAAAATACCCACTGTTAACGTAGCACTCATTAGCGTATCTGGAATCAATCCAAGATACAAAAGAGCGCCAGCGGCAACACAGGCTAAACCCACAAAAAACATTATGAAAGTTGCGAAGCCTAAAATAGCAATTTCTATGGCTAACATGACTAAACCAAGCACAATTAAACTTTCCGCCAAATTGTTACTGATTAAATCCATGCCTAGTTTCCTTTGTTCATGGAATTAATGACCGTCATAGCTTGAGCAACGACTGAGGCGGGCTCTGTTGCGCCATCCGGCAGCAGAATAATAGATGATTCTTTGGCTATTGCTTGTTTGGCTTCGATAGCTTTTGTGGCGAGATCCAATTGTATGGCTTTTTGCCCTTCAACGGTATTAGCCTCTACACCAACTTTACGCAAAGCTTCGGCCTGCGCTTCGGCAACGGCAACAATGGCTTTAGCTTCACCTTCAGCTTGCAATACTTGTTCTTCTTTATCAGCTTCTGCGGCTAATACTACAGATGCTTTATTACCTTCTGCACGGTTGATTGCAGCTTGTCTGTCGCCTTCGGACTCTAGAATTTGAGCTCGTTTTACGCGCTCTGCTTTCATCTGAGCTTCCATTGCTTCCATTACTGATTGTGGCGGAACAATGTCTTTAATTTCGTAACGAAGAACCTGAATACCCCAAGGGCCGGCTGCATCATTTATTGCTGCTACGATATTGGTATTGAGCATGTCACGCTCTTCGAACGTTTTGTCTAATTCCATTTTACCCAGTTCAGAACGCATGGTGGTTTGGGCTAATTGAGTAACTGCAAAAACGTAATTATCAACACCATATGTTGCTTTATACGGGTCCATTACTCGAAAATACAAAACACCATCTACAGATAAAGATATGTTGTCTTTGGTTATGGCACTTTGTTCTGGAACATCTACAGCTTGTTCTTTTAAGGAGCGATCTGCGGCAACGTTGTCGATAAACGGAATAATGAAATTTAAACCCGCTTCTTTGGTAGATTGAAATTTTCCAAAACGCTCGACTAAAAATGCGCGATTCTGAGGCACGAATTTAATTGATGATTTGATGAGTACAATAACAAACACTAACAACGCGGTTTGTACGGTAAAGATATAGTCGAATAAGAAATCCATGTGCTAATACTCCTAGATTACGTCTTTTAGCTAAATTAATTTGAAAGATTGGCATGTTTTATCCCACTATTTGCCAAACTAAGCAAATAAACAGATCAGCTTTTGTCACTAGTTTAATATAAATGGGTAAGATTATGCACCTTCGTTCACAATTCGACACAAAAAAAGGGCGCTTAAAGCGCCCCCTATTAATAACATTAGCTGTTTAGGCTAGCCTAAGTTTAATGAACCCACTTATGTTGTTTGGCTTTTTCATGAACTCTCGCTTCCGTTTCTTTAGGCATAAAACTTTGATTATCTTGTTCAAAGAAAAACGGTTGTCGCTTATGTTTGCTGTTAACTTCGTTCATGGTTGCCGCGTCGTAGATACGACCATTGATCACGGTATAGTCTACATACTCACTGCGCCTAATATCGGCTAACACGTTACCGTCGATAACCACTAAGTCTGCTACTTTTCCTACTTCAATGCTACCAATCTGTTTATCCATACCCAAATGTTTCGCACCATCAATGGTCCCACCTCTTAGGGCTTCCCAAGGCGTAAATCCACCTTGTTGCATGGACCATAGCTCCCAATGTGCGGCTAAGCCCTCTCGTTGACCATGACCACCGATATGGATACTTACGCCGTTGTCTCTTAGCTCTTTTGCATAAGATGCCACATTAAAATGGTTATATTGATTGTCTGGCGCCGTAGGTCGGCGAATCGAACGACGATCGATAATATAAGATGGCGTGTAACGCATCAAACGAGGATTCTTCCAAACTTCAGTACGGTCGTACCAATACTCTTCTCCCATTAGACCACCATAGGAAACGATAAAGGTTGGTGTATACCCCGATTTGGTTGCCGACCATAATTTGGTTAAGTCATTGTAACCTTTGGCAATGGGCAGTGAGTGCTCTAAGCCAGTGTGGCCATCTACTACCATAGTGATATTTTGCTGTAGTTTACCGCCACCTTCTGGCACTACCATCATTTCCAGTTCTCTTGCCGCAGCTAATACTTGTTGGCGCTGATCACGACGAGGTTGATTATAACTTTTAACCGAAATTGCACCGACGTCTTTGAGTCGCTGTAAGTGATACTTAGCATCATCAAAACTTTTGATGATTGCTTTGTAACCCAATGCTTCTGCGCCGTACAAGATCGTACCGGTAGAGTAAATGCGAGGTGCAACGATTTTGCCTGCTTTTTGTAACTCAGCCGCGGAAAAAATTTCAGTGGTGTCGTTTGATGGATCGTGAATAGTGGTCACACCAAACGCTAGATTAGAATATTGACTCCAATTTTGCTGGGGAATAATTTCGTTACTGCCCTGGGATCCATGGGCATGGGTATCTATTAAACCAGGAATAATGGTTTTTCCTTCAGCGTTAATAATAAATGCTGAATCAGGAATCTCGATATCGTCAACTTTGCCAATCGCTTCAATTTTGTTGCCGTTAATTAAGACAACCGCATTTTCGATTATCTCTTGTTGATTATCTGCATCACGCATGGTGACGACGGTACCGCCAACAATGGCCTTATAACCTTCTGGTTTATCAGATTTTTGACTGAATGACAGGCTAATGCCTTCGCTAACGGGTTCTGGCAAGGTGGCTGGTGCATCTGCGATAAAATCAAAAGCGTCTTTCAAATCTCGTTCGAAATAATAAGGGCCGTGATACCACGAAAGTGTTTTATTATCTGGGGACCAAGTGAGATATTCACCGGCTCGACTTGAAACTTGTTTAATTGGCGTTGCAGTACTTGATGGTCCGATATTTTGACGTTTCCCCATTTCCATAAATGGCGCAACGTAGGCATTGTACTGATGCACAAAAGCAATCCATCTCCCATCATGGGATAATCGATATTCGCTAATTTTGTCGGCACCATATAAATGTTCACGGAGGTCTTCACCGTTTAAATCAACACTGACTAATTGGGTTTCGGTGTAAGGAGTACCGCCAACGACAGCGGTAAAATATACCCGCTCGTTTGAGCCTGCAAAATGCGGGGCAACGCCACTTTTAGAAATTCGAGTATGGGTCTTGTCATCTAAGTTTGTAACATATAACCCCGGTTCAACTGACCACTTAGGGGTAAGTAAATATCCTCCAGTGGTTTTTCTATAAGTTACCATTTCACCGTCTAACGAAAAGCTAGGTTCAACATAGTGACCTGGATTGTTTGAAATAACTTTACCTTTGCCGCCTCGAGCAGACACGATTCTAATCGTTCCTAAATCTTGGTCATTCCATGTGGTATAGACGATTTTCTTCCCGTCATTTGAATAACGAGGGAAATATTCATCATGGTCATTTTGTTTGGTTAAGCGTTTTACTTTGCCTGATTTTAAGTCTTTGACATATAACTTGCCTAGGGCCTGATAAAGAATATTTTTTCCATTTGGTGATTTCTGAGCCCAGCGTATCATTTTTACGTCAAACGAATCTGGTGCGACATCCACATCAAAACGCAGCGCATCTGCATATTGTGCTGTTGTTGATAGGTTTACTGGAATGTCTTCAATTTCGAGGCTATCTACATTGAGTTTGTGAAACTTACCTGCGGTCCAAAATACTATATTTTCAGAGTCTGGGGTCCAATCAAAATAGGCAAAATAGCCTTCACTACCGAAGCCTTCTTGCATATCTCGCTCAAGTTCTTGAAATAAAACTCGTTCGCTGCCATCTGACAAGTCTTTAACAAATAATGCCGTTCTGTTCTTAATCCTACGAATAAACGCTAGCTTTTTACCATCGGGAGAGGGAGTGGGAACAATTGCGCCACCAGTGCCGCTAACAAATCTCTCCTCATCACCGTTTTCTAATTCATAACGGCTAATCGCAAAAATCGATTTCAAGGGATCTCGGTTGTAACTAAATGTCGAGCCTCCCGTAATGTCTTGGGTAAAATAAACATACTTTCCATCGGGAGAAAATGCAGGATCAGCGATATTTTTTTGATCTGCTTTGCCATTGACTCTTGCTTTGATTTGAACGCCATCGCCACCAGAAAAGTGATACATCCAAATTTCGCCAGCAGGGATACTACGACTCGACATTATGCCTTTGGTAGCAAGAATATATTGTCCGTCAGGACTCCACTTTGGAGAGTGCATAATGTTATTTTTTTCGGTGGTGACTTGGGTTAATTCACCACTGTCTAAATCCATCATCCAAATATTAGACAACCCACCTCGGTCGGAGCTAAACGCGATTTTTTTGCCATCCGGACTAAACGCAGGTTGAATATTCCAAGCGAAATCTTGAGTGAGCGCTTTTGCTTCACCACCTTGGCTATCAACAATGAAAATGTCTCCCAAAGTGTCGAATGCCATTTTTTTGCCATCGGGTGAGATATCTAAACTTGACCAAGTAACTTCGTCAGTATCAATTTTAGTTGAAGACAATTCGAAAGGGGGATTAAGTACATCCCAATCTTGTTTTTCAGTTGAAGGCGAATCTGTTTCCGCATCTGCATTTTCTTCTTGTGCCGCAAATATATGAGCAGAAAACAAAATAGAAATGCTGAATAGTAAGTAGCTTACTGTAGCGCTTCTGTTTAGTGTATTCATTGAGAATTCCTGTCGTTTTATTATTAGTTTTGAAATTCACTTTATAAGCAATAAAGTTCATATTCTGTCCTGTTGAAGCGTCAACACTATACACTTTAGATTGATTGACGAAAATGTTTCAGGGGTTGTACGCAGGCGTTTAAATGTATGCTTAAAGGTACACTTTGTCTATATAAGGCCGTTTGGCATTAGCAATTTAACTTACATTAGATAAATATCTAGGGTGGATTAGCGCTTGCACCAGTAACTCTGTAATAGGGTAACCAGTGAGTTGTTCAAAATGTATGAACATTGGACTGGGATTTGCCTCTAAAAAATAATAATTGCCTTTGTTGTCACGTCGCCAGTCAATCGCAGTCCAATGCATATTAAACGCCTGAGTCAAGCGTTTGGCCAAAGCGACAATCTTAGAAGGGGTCTTGGTGGGAATATGGATTGGATTTGATTGCAGTCTAAAGTCGACCTCATCACTGACTATTTCTGCACTGAAAACCTCGGAACCAATGACATATGTACGAATGTTTGTCCCTTCAATATATTCTTGAATTGTCACAGGCGCATATTTTAAGACTTTATGAAGATGTATCGAACTGAGCAATTGTTCATCTATTAAAGTGGCATGTGAGCCGCCATAAACAGGTTTGAATAATAATTTTTTATAGTGTTTTGCAAACGCAAGAATATCTTTGATTTCATTACCAATATAGGTCTGTGGGATTAATGCGCCCACTGTTGATGCCTTATGTAATTGCCGAGGTTTGACTTTGTGAGAATCAAAAACTTGCCATGAATTAACCCAGCGAATACTGGTCTCATCGAAAAAAGTCCGTAAAGCGCTTGAGCTATCACTCATGGCGATTTGATACAAAGAAGGGTTGGTATTAGCTACCAAGCTAGGCGGTCCAACACTGCTCCAAAAAACACTGTCGATTTGTGCAAACTTATAGAAGGTAGAGTTTAACCGCAACCCACCTTTGGCTAACATCGGGTCCCAACTAATACTGTGGCAAGAAGGGTAAAGTGATGTGTCAAATAATGCGGCTTCAACCCCTGATTGATGGCATGCTTGAAGCATATGTAATGCGTGACAGTCTTGGCTGGCACCTAAAATAATAACGACCGACATAACACGTCCTGTAATTTTTATCGAAGTTAAATTTTCAGATATAGTGAACTACCTTAACAAGGTAGTTCACCACTTTATGGCTTAGAACCAATTACCAAAACTGCCGCCTTCTTCGCCAATTGCCATGGTTGTTTCCATGGGTGGTTTAATTGGTGAGCGGGAAGGCAACTTGGCATCTTTCGGCAGTTGAATTGCGAGCGAACCCGCAGCAACTTGCTCGGTAGATAAATTGTTAAGTTCCATTTTTGTATTGAATGGATGTTCCATTTCATTCTCCTTGTAATATTTACTTTAGTAATTTGTCGTACATCATTGTACTGACAATATGAGTATGGCTAATATACTCAAAAAGTTAACTGTACTAGAGTACAGTTTTAAGCTGTTTCATACGCATTTGGGAACAATGAACGCAGCATTTTTCGATTGTTTATTGCTAACTTTCTAAAAATGTTAGTGCAATGAAATTTCACCGTCCGTTCGCTGATAAATAATTGATCAGCGATTGAACGGTTACTCAAACCTTCGCGCACTTTATTGGCCACTTGTGCCTCTCTTTTAGATAGTTTGTTTTGGTACAACTCCAACATGTTTTCCATTGTATTTTTCCTTAAATAGTAGGTTGATGTTTACGGCTGTTTTATCGACGAAGTCACATCGCTTAATCTGCCATTCTCCAAGCTCAACACCTTGTCGGCGCTGGCTATGGTTTGTGGACGGTGAGCGATGATCACTCGTGTGATCGATAACTGTTTAATATGATTGTTTATCGCCATTTCGTTTTGCACATCTAAATGGCTGGTGGCTTCATCCAAAAACAAAATTCGCGGCTCTTTGTATAGCGCTCTGGCTAAAATAATGCGTTGCTTTTGACCGCCGCTTAAATTGGCGCCCATATCGCCTACCAAAGTGTTGTATTGCATACTGGTTTTAGCGATATCCTCATGAATACAGGCCAGGTGGGCGCAATAAACAATTTTCTGCATATCGATATTGGTTGAAAGGCACGCAATATTTTCTGCAATAGATCCGGTTAGAAGCACGTCATCTTGCATTACCGCTGCAATGCTTTGTCGATAGCTATCTATGTTTGAAAGAGCAATGCCATCGACCAAAACTTGTCCATTTGTGGGTTGCAGTAATCCCATCATGCACTTCATTAACGTACTCTTGCCACAGCCACTAGGACCAACGATAGCGATGGTAGAGCCTGACTCGAATGTGTGGTTTATATTTTGGAATACAGGTGCATCAAGTTGGCTATATGAAAACCCTAAATTAACTAAGCTAATTTCGCCGTGTATTTTATCGTGCTCGGATGTTGAGCTGGTTAGTCGCGGGTTTTTGAATTCCCTAACCATGGGATCTTTCGAGGTGTAAACTACATCAGCAAGTCGTTCACAATGTAGCTCTAGCATCCTAAATTCTATCCATTTTTCAATTAGGTTATTCATAGAATTGATAAAGCGGGATTTATAACTGACAAATGCAAAAAGCATCCCCACACTCAGCGTATTGTTAGTGACTGCCAGTGCTGCAAAATAAATAACAATTATGTTTTCCAGCCCAAACAGAATTTTATTCGCTGTATCAAAGCCGATATTCCAGCGCTGTAAACGTATTTCTTTATTCAAGGCTTCCGCAAGTTTGTTTTGCCACTGACTTTGTCTGTCCGTTTCCTTTTCAAATAGCTTAATGGTCTGAATTGCTCTTACCGATTCCATAAAATGGCTGTTTTCTTTAGCCGAAGAAACAATGCTTTCTTCGGTTAAGCGTTTTAATGGTTTGTAAAAAAGATAGCGCAGTAGTGCATACAGAAAGACGATTGCTAAAACGATGAAAGTTAATTTGCGGTCATATAAAAACATTACCCAGACAGTGAGAGTCGCCATTAAGCCATCAACAAATACCGTCACTAACCCGGTTGTTAGCAGTTCTCGTATGCTTTGTAGCGAGCCAAACCGTGAAACAACATCACCCATGTGGCGTTTACTAAAATAATCTAGAGGTAACCTTATAAGGTGCGTAAATACATTTGCTGCCATTTGAATGTTTAGGCGGCTTGATAGATTTAAAATGACCGTTTGGCGAATGTATGAGGTGCCCGTATCTATCAGTAAGAGCAAGCCGAATCCAAATGCCAAAACCGTGAGTAAATTGAGGTCGGAACGCAAAATCACATCATCGATGACGGTTTGCATGTAATAAGGTTGAATCAATGCAAAAACTTGGATGAAGATTGAAAGCAATAAAATAATGGCTAAACTGCGCTTCAATCCATTAATTCGATTCCAAAAATGACTCAAGGATAATTTTCGTTTTTGTTTGCCTTTCTCAAACGCTGGGGTCGGGGTTAGCTCTAGTGCTATTCCGGTGAATAGTTTGTCAACTTCGGCAAGCTCTAATACCCGCTCTCCAATCGCAGGGTCATGAATATACACTTTATGTCTAGTGACTTTTTTTAATACTACAAAGTGCTTCAGTTCCCAATGTAAAATACAGGGTGTTTGCAATTCAGTTAGTTGTTCCATCTCAAGGCGTAATGCCCTTGAAGACAACTCCATCTGACCTGCTATTTGCATAATTTGTTTTAACGTAGCCCCATGGGCAGAAATGGAAAAGCGGCTTCGAATACTGGTTAAATCTATTTCATATCCATAAAATCCGCTGATCATCGCTAAACACGCTAGGCCACACTCAGACGCTTCCGTTTGCAATACGCAGGGCAGTGAGTGGCGAGAGCTAAAGTTAAGCAAACTTTCGGGGCGAGGAAAAGTAGTACTATTCATTAGATTCTACCCCGCAAACTCAACAACGGTTCAAATATCCACTCAAGTAAACTGCGTTCACCCAATTGCACATCTGCTGATAAGGTCATTCCTGATTTTAAACTTAGCTTTTTGCCATACGCAGATACTGACTGGGATTCGAGGGTGGCATGCACTAAATAGACAGGTTCTTGAATATTCAGGGGAGCATAGTGTACCTCATTAGGTAAAATCACTGCATCGGAAACACTCGTAATAGTGCCTTGATACAATCCAAACTTTTGATATGGGAAAGCGTCATAACGAATTTGTATAGGTTGGCCCTGTTCAACAAATCCAATCGCTTTTACTGGCACTAAAAGTTTCGCCTGAATCTGACTTTCTTGCGGCACGACTGAAAGCAAGGGGGTGTTTAGATTCGTTTGTTGACCCACTTGGGCTTGGAGATTCGATATTAAACCATCTCGCGAAGCCTTTAATACATGTCGACTTTGACTGCTTAACTGGGCTATTTTTAGTGCTAGGTCGCTGAGTTTAGATTTTATCTGATTGGCTTGGTTTAACTGATTTTGTGGTAGCGTTAATAATTGATTCTTGGTTGCATTGATATCATTGTTTAAGTTTATTTTTTCTCTCTGCAATGCCTGTTCTTGATTTTGTAACCCCAGTTTTTGTTCTAAAACCTGCTCTAAATCAGCTTTGGAAATATGTCCAGATTTGCGCATCGATTGATAGTTCTGGTAGCGTGAAGAAACCAGAGAATGACGTTTTTGAAGAGTCTCAATCTGAGTATCGAGCCTAATGATGTCTTGACCCATTGCCAATAGTTTTGACTGGGCATTTTGAATCGTTATGGTGTCGATTATTTCGACTCGTTCTATTTGTGCCAATAATATACGTTGCTGATTTTTATATTCATCAAGCAAGGTTGTTTGCAAACTTGAGCCGCTGCTAAGTGTGCGGTCTCCGTCTATTACAAGCAGTGCTTGGCCTTCTGATACGAATTGTCCCTCTTTAACTAGCACCCGCTCTATTCGACCTGATGTCGTTTCAGGAAACACTTTGACAACGCCATTTGGCGGCTCTAACCATCCAGCAACGCTCTCTTTGCGCGCGTATTGACTTGTTACTAACCAAGCTAAAGCTGCAATAATCCAGGCACTCACAAAAAGCGTCACTAATACATGAGAAGAGGTAGGGATAAGCAATATCTCACCGTGAAGCCGATTTTTTTGGTGATCGATAGCGCTTTGCCTAAACAGAGATTCTTGCATGCTCTTTCCTTTTCAGTTTTGTGACTGTTTTATGTCTATTGCCGTTTCACTCTATTTGTTGCTCATTACCACTTGCGTAGGAAATATCCATCCTTGGATTTACCGCTCCTTGTTGCAAAAAATACATGCTGACGATGCCTGAAGCGTGATAGTTATCATCTCGGACAACACAGAATTAACTTCTCTGTTTAAATGTCTACATAGTGCTTTCTTGCCTTGGTTTCCTTACCATCTTTGGTTTTACAACCTTCTTCCTTGATGCCTCCTTGCTGATCTGACTGTAAGCCTTCCTAGCTTCAATCGGATTTCGCGCTTGGCGTTCCTTGCTTTAACGATCCTTCGTTAGTCCGTTTTTGACTCATTCCGTTTGTGTCAATGTCATTTTCCGTAATGACGATTTAAGAATAAAAAAGAATGAAATAAATGCGTTGGAATTTTGGGACGAAAAAATACACAAATGGGACAAAAAATAAGAATGTCTTATATTTCAATAGGAAAAATGATAGGTCTTGCAGTAATGGGACAAAAACTAGTAAATTTGGGACATAAAAATCATAGCGCTGTGTCAGCCACTAAGATTTTAATTAAATTGAGGGATAGTTTTAGTTACGGCTTGGCGATTGCGGCTAAGTTTGCGTGCACCAATTATACAAATGCGTGGGTTTTTGCGGTTGTTGATTGTTAGCGTTTACACTTTAAAATTTTATTTTGCCAACCAGCATGTCTTTAAACATTACCCAATCGCCTAAAAAACTATAAAGGGGGTAAGTAAATGTCGCTGGCCGATTATGTTCAAAGAAAAAGTGTCCAACCCATGCAAACCCATAGCCTAAAACCGGCAATACTAGAAGATAACGCCATTGCCCAGTGGTAAATATAAAGGCCAGTGTAAGCAAGATTAAAAAGGATCCTACAAAGTGCAGTCTGCGACAGACTGGGTTCTGATGTTCCCGCAAGTAAAACGGATAAAATTGAGAAAAACTTTTGTATTCTTTATCTGCCATTATCTTTACCTTTCGCTATCACGTTGTTGATGCTCAGAACACTAGCACATACAAATTTAATATAATGTCGCTTAATTGACATTGTCGTGCAAGGTGATTAGCAACAACGCACTATTTTTGGGCACTATTTATATCGCTAGGTTGCTTTTTAAAATCAATGCCCCCACTTTAAACCGATAGTATTCAATCAGTGCGTTTCAGTTTATGAAACTAAAAAATAGAAAGAGCTAAAAATGCAGAATTTTGTAAACCTGAATATAGAAAATTTTCAACAAGTCATAATCGAAGAGTCTAAAGAAAAGCATGTGCTGGTGAATTTCTGGGCACCGAATTTGGAAATGTGTGAACAACTCACACCCATTTTGGAAAAGCTTGCTAGTCAGCATGCCGAGCATTTGATTTATGCCAATGTAAATTGCGAACAAGAGCAGCAAATTGCACAACAGTTTGGGATTCAAAGTTTACCCACTGTTATTCTAGTTAAAGACGGTCAACCGGTTGACGGATTTGCGGGCCCTATGATGGAAGAGCAAATTCAGGAATTGTTAGAAAAACATTTGCCTAATGCTGAAGATGGTTTGTATGAAAAAGCCGTCGCTTTAGTTAACCAAGGCGATTATCAACAAGCTTTTACTATCGCGAAGCAAGCCCATGATTTGGCGTCTGAAAGGGCCGATATAGCCCTAGTGTTAGCCGATTGTTATGTGGAGTTAGGCAACACCAAACAGGCTCAACTGTTGTTAGATAACATTCTTTTAGTCGATCAAAATGGTTATTACCACAGTATTGTTGGCAAAGTAGAGTTAGTTGAAAAAGCATCCGAGTCGCCGGAAATAAAACAACTGCAAGCTCAGTTGGAACAACAGCCAGATAATTTAGAACTGAAAGTTGAATTAGCTGTGCAATTGCATCAAGCCAATAAACCTGAAGAAGCATTAGAATTACTTTTCGCAGTGCTTAAAAAGGACTTAAGTTTTGGGGATGCACGCAAATATACTTTGGATATGATTAATGCGATGCCTGATGGCGATCCATTGAAGTCTAAGTCTCGTCGCACAATGTACAGTTTATTGTATTAGAGTCGATTCAATCCAACTAACGGAAGGAAAGTGGTAATCCGGCTTTGTGCTGTAGCCACTTTTCATTCGCCAGTTCTACATCTATCAGAGGGTGAGCTCTGAGCCAACCCTCTGGAAAAGTTAAGTGCCAATGTTGCTCATCAATTTGTAACTTAATTTCCGGCAACAAGTCATCTTTTCTGCGAATCGAAAGTAAACACGACAACCTTAAGATGCGAACCAATCCATATAGCAAAGGTTGCATATCAGGGTGATATTGGGAGAACTTATTCAAATCTAGTTCTGCTCGATGACTCAGTACTAAATCTCGAATACTCTTACGTTGCATTTGCGAGTAGCCGTTAAGGTTAATATGGCTAAGAATATAAGCACCATGGATATGGTATTGTTTATATTCAATATGCAAACCAATTTCGTGCAATAACGATGCAGCTTCAATAACGGCTAATGCATCAAAATTACAAATATTAGATTGTGAACACAATTGTTTATAAAAGTTGACCGCAACATTACACACTCTTTGTGCTTGTTGTTCATCAATATGATAGGTTTTAATGGCATCGTTAATTGAATGACTGCGGCGGTCATTTTTTTCGCAATTCTCAAGCATCCCATAAATCAAACCTTCCCTGAGAGCGCCACCTGAGATTTGCATTTCTTGGATTTTAAGTTGTTCAAATAATGCGACTAAAATACACAAACCACTCGGGAATATGGCTCGTCTTGCCTCTGTAAGGCCTTCAATATCTAAATTATCTAAATTGCCACAATCAATGCATTGCTGTACCAAGTTATGCAAATAATCTAAGCGGATGGCATCACTAATACCTTGTTCGACGAGGATCTCAACAACGGCTTGGGGAGTTCCTGAAGCGCCAAGGCATTGCTGCCAATCGAAACAAATAAAATCATCTATAACAGGCAATAATTTTTGTTTGGCTTCTTCAATGGCGTTGTGCATGTTCTGTTCAGATATAACCCCATCGATAAAATATCGTTCTTTAAATGTCACGCAACCCATGTTTAAGCTAACCAGGTTGATGGGCTGCATGTCATTGCCAATGATAACCTCGGTACTGGCTCCACCAATATCAATGACTAAGGTATTTCCTTGGTTCGCGGATGTATAGGCTACGCCCAAATAGATTTGGCGCGCTTCTTCTTCGCCACTGATAACTTCGAGTTTTTGATTTAGAATTTGTTGCGCTTTTTCGATGAATACATTGGCATTTTTGGCTAAACGTAAGGTGGCGGTGCCAACTACTTTGATGTTCGATAAGGGGATGTCTTGCAGGCGTTCGGCAAAGGTTTCCAAGCAACGCCAGCCTCGCTCCATGCTGACTTGGTCAAGCATCATGCCGTCATTTAAGCCAGCGGCTAATCTTACTTTTTGTTTTACTTTGCCAATAATTTGAACCGAGCCGGAAACGACCCTAACGATAACTAAATGAAAACTGTTGGAACCGAGATCAACTGCGGCATACAGTTGGTCTTCATTGGTTACCGATGTAATTGGCTGATTTTCCATTAACGCCTTTTCTGATTGCGGTTATTCGGTCGCTTCTGATACGTTTTACCACTTTGTTGTCGCTTTTTGTACTGCGGTTTAGGTGGTGTTATATCTTCAAGTAGCGATTCTTGGTCATAATTACTTACTGGAATAGGACGGCTAATATAGCTTTCAATTGCAGGTAAATTCAACGCATATTTTTCACAAGCGAAGCTAATTGCATGTCCACTTTTGCCAGCGCGACCAGTTCGTCCAATGCGGTGAACGTAATCTTCCGCATCATCGGGTAGGTCATAGTTGAAAACGTGGGTCACTTTTTCGATATGTAAACCACGAGCAGCTACATCGGTGGCAACCAGAATATCCAGTTTATCTTTACTAAAATCTTCTAGTATTTTTAAACGTTTACGTTGTGGAACATCACCACTTAACAAGCCTACACGATGACCATCGGCTTCCAACCAATCACTGAGTTTCTCACAGGTATGTTTGGTGTTAGCAAAAACAATCGCTTTTTCAGGCCATTCGTCTTCTAGCAAGGTCAGAAGTAGCAGCATTTTATCTTCATCAGAAGGATAAAATAACTCTTCTTGGATACGGCTGGCTGTTTGTTTGTCGTGTTCAACCTTCACATGTGTGGGGTTGTTCATATGCTCGTAAGCAAGTTCTTGAACTCGATAAGACAAAGTGGCAGAAAATAACATGCTTAAACGTTTGGTTGCATCGGGCATGCGTCTGAACATATATCGAATGTCTTTAATGAAGCCTAAATCGAACATGCGATCTGCTTCGTCTAGCACAGCAACTTGAATATTTTCCAAGGAAAAAACATTTTGTTTGTAATAATCGATTATACGGCCAGTGGTGCCAATAATAATATCTACACCTGATTGCAAAGATTCCCGTTGACTTTGGTAACCTTCACCCCCATATATCAAACCAAGCGATAATCCGGTGTGTTTACTCAATAATTCGGCGTCATTGTAAATTTGTACTGCCAATTCTCGAGTAGGTGCCATTATAATAGCTTTAGGTTGCTTACCTGATTCATTTGGATGAGTCAGTAATCGATGAAATGTGGCAACAAGAAAAGCAATAGTTTTTCCTGTTCCTGTTTGAGCTTGACCTGCAATGTCTTGCCCTTCCAAAAGGTGCGGCAGACTTAACGCCTGTATTGGCGTGCAGTGGATAAAGTTTGCTTCTGTTAATGCCTTTAAAACATCCTCATGGATGGGCAGATCAGAAAAATGTGTTTCAGTTAAATGTGTAGTTTGCATAGCTTATAGCTTATCAGTGCTTGCATTAAAAACCAGTTTCTATAAAACTCTCATTATGCGCTGAACTATCTCAGCGAGAGACCAATTACGGAGAAAAGTATGAGCGACAAAATTATCCAGTTATCTGACGATAGTTTCGAGGCCGATGTTATCAATGCTGCTGGTCCTGTCCTAGTTGATTTCTGGGCGGAATGGTGCGGCCCATGTAAAATGATTGCGCCAATTCTAGAAGAAGTTGCTGGCGAGTTCGACGGCAAGTTAACAGTTGGCAAGTTGAATGTCGATGAAAATAATGAAACTCCGCCAAAGTATGGCATCCGTGGTATACCCACTTTGCTATTGTTTAAGGACGGAAATGTCGCTGCTACCAAAGTAGGTGCATTGTCAAAAACCCAGTTAGCTGAGTTTTTGAACGACAATATCTAAACTCAATTAATGCGCAGAACGACTCACTTAAATTTGGTTTTTCTGCGTATTTTTTGTATTTTTAACGAAAAATAAACATTCTTTGCATTAATCATCGTTTTTCGCTGGACGGAACAACTAATTGGTGCTAACTTTCGATTGTTCATATCTTGAACTCACCAAATTTCGCGCTCAATCCATAGAGTAAAACGAATTTAATTAGCCAAAAAACCTGAAACTAATAAAACAGGGTGCCTTTTAGCACATTTCAAATCACAAAGACCCACCAATATGAATTTAACAGAATTAAAGAATAAACCGATCAGCGAACTTGTAGCATTAGCCGAAAAGATGGGCCTAGATAATATGGCTCGGGCTCGCAAACAAGACATTATATTTGCCATACTGAAAGCGCACGCAAAAAGCGGCGAAGATATTTTCGGAGATGGCGTACTCGAAATACTCCAAGATGGTTTTGGATTTTTACGGTCATCAGATTCTTCATATTTGGCCGGTCCGGATGATATTTATGTATCTCCCAGCCAAATTCGCCGGTTTAACTTGCGAACCGGAGACACCATCGCTGGAAAAATACGTCCACCTAAAGACAGCGAAAGATATTTTGCACTACTGAAAATCAATCAAGTTAATTTCGACAAACCAGAAAACTCCCGCAACAAAATCCTTTTTGAAAACTTAACACCGTTACACGCTAATCGACGTTTTACGTTGCAACGTGGGAATGGTAGTACAGAGGATTTGACTGCAAGAATTTTAGATTTGGCTTCACCCATTGGTGCTGGTCAACGTGGTTTGATTGTTGCTCCGCCTAAAGCCGGTAAAACATTATTGCTGCAGAATATTGCGCAATCAATTGCAGCTAATCATCCAGAATGCGAATTAATGGTATTGTTGATCGATGAGCGTCCAGAAGAAGTAACTGAAATGCAACGTTTGGTGCAAGGTGAGGTTGTTGCCTCTACGTTTGACGAGCCAGCGAGTCGCCACGTTCAGGTTGCTGAGATGGTCATTGAGAAAGCCAAGCGTTTAGTTGAACATAAAAAAGACGTGGTAATACTACTCGACTCTATTACTCGTTTAGCGCGTGCTTACAACACCGTTATACCTTCATCAGGTAAAGTACTAACCGGTGGTGTTGATGCTAACGCCTTGCACAAACCAAAGCGTTTCTTTGGTGCTGCACGTAATGTGGAAGAAGGCGGTAGCTTGACCATTATTGCAACAGCATTGATCGACACTGGTTCGAAGATGGACGAAGTCATTTACGAAGAATTTAAAGGTACAGGTAATATGGAACTGCACCTTAACCGTAAAATTGCTGAAAAACGTGTGTTCCCAGCTATCGATTTCAATCGTTCTGGTACTCGTCGTGAAGAATTGCTTACCACTCAAGAAGAATTACAGAAAATGTGGATCTTACGTAAGATAGTCCACGAAATGTCTGAGATTGACGCTATCGAATTCTTAATTGGTAGATTAGCCATGACTAAAACCAATGAAGAATTTTTTGATGCGATGAAACGTCAAAAAAGCTAACAATACCTAATTTTTTAAGATCTAAAAATCCACTGTAGTTTGTGCTCCAGTGGATTTTTTATTTGTACTGCAAATTGTGATATAAAAAGTCTCGTACGCTAATAAAAATAACTAAAAAGAAGGGAATTATGAACAAGCTACTCCTCACATTGTCACTTTTACCTACCTTATGTTTTGCTGACACTGTCGATCTAATGGCGGATAAAATTGAAGCCAAAGTTATTCAATGGCGTCATCATTTACATGAAAATCCTGAGCTATCAAATCGTGAAGTTAAAACTGCTGAATACATTGCTAAACACTTAAAGTCACTAGGGCTGGAAGTTCAAACTGGTGTGGCGGTGACCGGCGTGGTGGCAATTTTAGATAGTGGCAAGCCCGGACCTGTGGTTGGCTTACGAGCTGATATTGATGGTTTACCGGTTCCAGAAAATAATGATTTACCTTGGAAATCTAAAGCCAGGGGCGAATACAATGGTAAAGATGTACCTGTGATGCATGCCTGTGGACATGATACGCACATTGCAATGCTGATGGGAGCGGCTGAAATTCTAGTGGGAATGAAAGACGAGCTGCGTGGAAAAGTGAAATTTATTTTTCAACCAGCTGAAGAGGGAGCACCTAGCGGAGAAGAAGGTGGCGCTGAATTAATGGTGAAAGAAGGCGTTCTTAAAAACCCAGATGTGGACGCTATATTTGGACTACACATTAGCTCACTTGCCGATGTAAATACTGTTTTGTATCGCGAAGGTGGCGTAATGGCGGCGGTAGACCCTTTCAAAATTGTTATAAAAGGCAAGCAAGCACATGGCGCTTACCCATGGATGAGTGTTGATCCTATTGTCACGGCTGCACAAATGATTATGAGTATTCAAACCATCGTCAGTCGTGAAGTTCAACTTTTAGACGATGCTGCCGTGGTAACCTTTGGCGCAATTAATGGTGGAGTGCGCTCTAATATCATTCCTAACGAAGTTGAGCTGGTGGGCACTATTCGCACCTTAAACAAAAAAGCCCGTGACCTCATGTATGAAGCCATGCCAAGAAAGGTTAAAGGCATCGCCGATAGTATGCGTGCTGAAGCTGAGCTAACGCTTCCATTAGACTATTCTTATCCAATTACCTTTAATGATCATGACTTGACATCGACTATGCTGCCAACTCTTATTAAGACCGCTGGCGAAGATAAAGTGATTTACAGTAAACCGGTAACAGGCGCAGAAGATTTCTCGTTCTTCCAAGAACAGATCCCAGGGTTGTACTTATGGGTTGGTGGAAAACCTTTAGACGTTGACCCTAAAGATGCGCCTGCTCACCACACTCCTGATTTTTATGTGGATGACGAGGGAATGAAATTAGGCGTTCGTCTATTAACTAATATGACAATCGACTACATGAAACAAAATTAGTCTCGATACCACAGATAGTTAACTAAAAAAACGGCATCTATTTAGATGCCGTTTTGCTTTAATCTTATTACCGGTTTCTAAAACTATTTAATTGCTTTTTTCAGCACCAGATAACCAGTCACCGCTGACACTATTGAGCCTAATAATATGCCGAGTCGCTCATCAAAAAATGCATTGTTGCCGGTTTGTTCGAAGGCTAACGAGCCGATAAATAAACTCATGGTAAAACCTACACCACATAAAATCGCGCAGCCATACAATTGCGTAAAGTTTTGATCCGCAGGCAGTTTAGCCAAGCCTAATTTTATCACCAACCAACTAAATCCAAATACCCCCACCTGTTTGCCTACAAACAGCCCTAAGAATATGCCAAAGGTGACGGGGTGTAATACTGAGTCCACGCTGATACTGGCAATATTGATCCCCGAGTTAGCAAAGGCAAAAACTGGCAGTATGACAAAATTGACCGCCGGAAGCAGACTGTGCTCTAAGGTTTTTACAGGTGATAGGTTGGGATTATTGTTGTCCCGCATAGGAATAAAGAACGCTAATAACACACCCGCTAAGGTAGCATGAACACCGGATTTGAGCATAGCAACCCACAATACCACGCCAATTAAAATGTAGGAGGGGATCTGTTGGACATTTTTACGGTTCATGCTGGTCAAAATGACTAAACACAAAGCCGCTACAATTAATGGCCAAGTAGAAATATTGTCACTGTAAAACACGGCAATGATTAAGATGGCACCAATGTCGTCGATGATTGCTAAGGTCACTAAAAATATTTTTAAGCTGGTGGGGACGCGACTTCCAAGCAGCGCTAAAATACCCATCGCAAACGCAATATCGGTAGCCGCAGGTATCGCCCAACCTGCTAGCGCCACCGGGTTTCCCCAAGTGAAAAATGCATAAATGCCTGCAGGTACAAGCATGCCGCCAATTGCGCCACTGGCCGGTAACACTATATTCGCAGGATTGGATAAACCACCCTCTAGTATTTCCCGTTTGAGTTCCAAGCCCACCATAAAAAAGAATACGGCCATCAACCCATCATTAATCCATAAAAGTAATGGTTTATTAATTTCCAGCGCGCCAATTTGAATAACTACTGGCATTTCGATGAGTAAATCGTAAATGATTGAAAAAGGAGAGTTGGCTACAAGCAATGCAAGCACAGCTGAGCACATTAATAGGATACCGCCGGCGGATTCTTTCTTTAAAAACCTGTCTAACATTAATCACTCCTTTTAAACTACATTACAACCTTAAGGTTAGCTTGTGGATGCATAGAATGCGTAGTTAATTGCTACTTTTATCAAATCCATGCCATGTTAACGTTAATCACTACATATAATAGCTAATCCCCTGTTTATTACGTAGATAATGTATAAAAAAGCCCAGTTATTTTTGAATAACCTACATAAAATCCTCCCTTTGGGCATTTAATGTTTAATTTCGTATTAGCAAGATTTGGGCTTGGGCGAAAATTAGGCTACAATCTGCCGCCTCAATTATTGAGGGTAGTATTCCTGTTCTAGGTTTACGTATATTTTATTTAAGCGAAGGTGGAGTAGGGGCTAACGAGAGTTTGCTTTTTAACTATCATTTTTACTATTTGACTAAAATATTTATCCTCTAAACTTATTACCGACATTCAGTTGGTTCTCAGACCTAAAAATTTAGGAGCAGATATGCCTAAAGTGGCAATAGTAATGGGTTCAAAATCAGATTGGCCAACCATGCAGCAAGCTGCAATTATGTTGAAAAACCTTGGTGTGGACTTTGATGCAAAAGTGGTTTCCGCACACAGAACGCCAGACTTACTAACTGAATTTGCTAAAACTGCTGCTGATAACGATTACCATGTCATTATTGGCGGAGCGGGTGGCGCGGCTCACCTGCCGGGCATGATTGCTGCGCATACACATATTCCAGTTTTTGGTGTACCTGTTCGCTCCAGTCAGTTAAGTGGTGTTGATTCACTATATTCAATAGTGCAAATGCCTAAAGGTGTGGCTGTTGGTACTTTAGCGATTGGCGAAGCGGGTGCAGCTAATGCAGGTTTGCTAGCCGCGCAAGTTATTGCGCTACACGATAAGAAAGTGGCTGAAGCCGTTATTGCGTTTCGAAAACAGCAAACCGATACTGTACTTGCTTTAGATGAACTGGAGTTACCTGAATGAACGTACTGATCTATGGATCAGGGCAACTAGCACAAATGATGTACCTATCTGCCGTGCCTTTGGGATTCAAAGTCTACGCGGTGGATGTTGCCAATCACACTGTGGTTGATCCCATTAGTAAAATAAAACTCGATATCAGTATTGAACAAGCTATCGATATGGCCGATGCATTGTCGGTTGAGTTTGAACATGTACCGGAAGATTTGCTGGAACAGGCGCAAAGCAGCGGAAAACTGTACCCAAGCATGCAAGCTATTTTGACCGGTGCGGATCGCGTGCGTGAAAAAAACGTACTCGAGAAATTACAGATCAACAACAGTAAACACCTCATTATTACTGACATCGAACAACTCGATGATGCGGTAGCCCAATTAGGCGAAAAACTGATTATCAAAGCCAGTCGTGATGGCTACGACGGCTACGGTCAATGGCGTTTATCTAGTAACCAAGATTTACCTGCATTGAAGCAACAATTAGCCGATTTAGATTTAGAGCAGGTGCCTTTAATTGCCGAGCAAATGGTGCCATTTGACCGCGAGTTGTCGTTAGTTGGTGTTCGCGGATTACACGGTGACATTAAGTTCTACCCCCTGGCTGAAAATCTGCATCATCAAGGTCAGCTCCATGTATCGGTTGCCCCCGCGCCAGATATTGATAGTCAACTAACTGCGCAGGCGCAAACCGCGTTTACAAAATTAGTTGATGAATTTGATTACGTTGGTGTGTTAGCCGTAGAGTTTTTCCAAGTAGGCAATCAATTATTGGTTAATGAAATAGCGCCTCGGGTGCATAACTCTGGTCATTGGAGTATGCAAGGCACTGATTGCAGCCAATTTGAAAATCACATGCGCGCCATTTCGGGATTGCCATTAGGTAATACCCAAGCTCACGGCAAAAGTGCGATGATCAATATTATTGGTTGCGATGACTATTCTATTGATTTACTCAGTCTCGATCACTGCCACTTGCATCTGTATGGTAAAAGCGTCAGAGCAAAACGTAAGATGGGACATATTAATTTAACCGGTGACAGTTATGCCGACTTGGCTGAACTGATGACTACGTTGGCCAAATACGTTCCAGTCGAACATTTCCCTAAATTGTTAAATGAAGCAGATAAACTAGCAAAAATAGATTAATGGGGTGCTGATAACTTAACCACTGCGATGAAAAATCAGGCGCTTAGATGAAAACTTGCAATAAAACCCAATAAGTAGAGAAACAACTGTTGACAAGATTCAATCTGCGATTAAAATAGCGCCTCGCTTTTGAGACAAGATTTACCAACCTTGTCACTGCTGTAGAACGACTTACAACAGTAAATCAAAAGCCGTCACCTTAGTGTGCCGACTTAGCTCAGTTGGTAGAGCAACTGACTTGTAATCAGTAGGTCGCCAGTTCGACTCCGGCAGTCGGCACCATTTTCTCTTTATGCCTTTTTATCTATCTGCTAAATTCCCAGACGTTCTGTAGTCCAGACGTTGGCTTATTTAGACAGCAATCGAAAAATGGCGCGTAGATATCACTTCCAAGTAAGACTCATTCCAAAAACAAACACAAAAAATAGACACAAAAAAGCACCGATGAAATCAAAGGTGCTGATTCAAAACTCGCTGGACGTTATCGTTTGTTTATTTCTTAAAACGACGTGATGCTAACCCCACCAAACCTAGGGAAAAAATAGCGAATGTAGATGGCTCGGGCACAGAAACCATTCCAGCGAATACCGCAATATCACTATCATCTGCGCTTACGGTATTGGTAAAGCTGCCAATATCTCCGGCTGCGAACGCGCTTGTCACCAAATAATATTGCTGAAAACCCACTAAATTGAAACTAAATTCTGAGGTGCCTATACCGCCTGCACCATCATCATCACCGGCTAACAAATTGACTAATTGATCGCTTGGCGAGAAATCAAATTCGTATAGATGCAAATAACCATCATAATCCTGGACACTGCTAAAATTGAATTCTCCCGAACCAGCAGTATAAAAACTTTGTACATGATATTGAACCGGCCCAAGTGTTGAAATACTTGGGCCGTCTCCAACTGGACGAGCCCAAAAGTCTCCAGTGGCATTTGTGTCTGAATAAACCAAACTTGAAATCGCTGGCGTTGAACAACATGCCAGCGTTACTAACATCAATTGTATTACCTTTATTTTTATTTTACCTATCACCGTCTTCTTCCTTTAATGATTTGTTTTGTATTAACTGCTAAGCCCAGCATCGCAAATGTAATAACTAACAAATGCAATAATTTACAAGAGCAATAATTAAACCAAAGTGAAAATCACCAATGTTTTCAATGTGTTTGTTTTTTGTACAGGTGGTGGGAGGGGGTTTTTGTAAAAGAACTGGACGTTATTGGATAGTTAGGATGTGACTTATACCGAGCGTCAATATAGTAAACCGGTAGCAACTCATTTTAATAAGTTGCTGCCGGTTTATTAAGTATTTACTTGATTTGAGTAATTATATGTTTTTTTGAAATATACAACATTATGGGTTGCCTATATCTGATGGTGGGTTAAGTTTTTTCCCTTTTTTGGCAGGATCCATAGGGTGTAATTCTCTTCCTGATACATTTCTAAATTCAAAATTGGCATATTGCAAGTCGCTTCCACCTTGAATTTCTGTGAGGTAGTCATCGCCAATTTCTTGCATTGTTTTTAAGTTTAATTTGCAGTTCATTATATTCTCACTTGTTAGAGTACATTTTTTGTACCATATTAATTATGTAAAGATTCATAAATATTAACATTTAAATGTGGGACAAATAGTTGTGTTTTTGGGACAAAAACTTAGAAATGTACTGTCAATTTTAGCTTTTATTTATTGTGTTAACTCATATTCTTTTGAGTCGAAAAAGACACTTGAAGATAGTCCTTTAGGTGCTACTCACTCGCTCTTTAAAGGGAAGTCTTCTTTATGGTTAGGGGGAGAAAATGGAATCTTTGCAATTACTGGCTCTTATGTTTTACGTTATGGGGAAAAAGATCATTCTCTGTTTGAATATGATGTTGAATCCATATACGAAGATATTCAAGGGGGAATTTGGATTGCAACCTTTGGGAAAGGTATTTATTTTTTAGAAGCCGATGAGTTTTATAAAGTCGATTTCAATATTAAAGAAAAAGTGTCCCTATTTTGCCGCGATATCAAAGGTATCGATGAAGTTATTTATTTCAGTTGTGGCGGAGAAATATATAGTTATTCAATTGCAACAGGAAAGTATAAATTAGAATTAGATTCATCTATTGCTGATACGAGAGATATTACGTTTTTCGAGATTGCTGAAAATACTATTTATGCGATTGATGAATACAATAAGTTAATCAGTTCAAATAACGGGGAGATCTTGGAGCTTATTTCCCCCGATAAATTTGAGAATATTTTAGAGTTTCACACTGTTTTTGTTTTAGATTCAAATACCTTGCTTGTTGGGACAAACAAAGGACTACTTTCAATTGATAGAAAAAATAATCAAGTTGGCTTTTTACTAACTGACAGTATTGATGAGGACGTCACTCAAATTTTTAAGTTTGGAAATCAAGATCTTTGGATTTATCAAAATGGATTTAAAAGAATAGAGTTTATGAATAATAAACAGCCAGAAACAGTTAAAATTTTTGATGAAATGGGAGGGGTCGATTTTGGTGACGTTTATGATGTTAGTGTTTTTGATGATGACACTTTTGTTTTTTCTAGTCCTCTTTTTGGTATCACCACATTCAATTCAATAAATAATTCGATTGCATATTTGAATTTATCTAAAAGTAGTTCAGGCTCGATTGAAGAGAGTTTCTTCGATGGCGAAAAGCTAATGCTATCTTTTAATAATCGTCTGCAAGAATTCGATTTGGATACTTTCGTAATAAAAGAGCTTACAGAAGATATTGGCTTTGTAAGCTCAATTAGAAAGCTGTCTGGAAATGCATATTTAATATTCTCAGATAAATTAGGGTTAGCGGAGGTTGGTTTTAAGCAAGGCGGAGATTATGAAATTAAGTACTTCAATATAGATTTAAAAGGGGGGGAAATCACTTCTATTTTGTCTTACTCAGAAAGTTACTCTCTATTTGGCGTGATAGGTGGAAAATCCCCGGGTATTTATAGAATTGATAAGTATGGAAACTATAAGCAATTAGTTAAAAGTGTTAATCCTGATATTTTGCTAAAAAAAACTGATGGTCAAATAATTGTAGCGCTAAGGTTTTATGGAGTTAAGAGCCTTAGCGAACTTGAACAAATAGATGTAGAAAATCTTATTGTTGATAAAAAATTAGCATATATTAACAATTGTTTATTGGAAGACAATAAAGGGGTTATTTGGCTTTGTACCGATGGGGCTGGGCTAGCTTATTTAGATGAAAATTCCGGAGATTTAAAATATATTGATACTGTTTATACTGCGAATTCTAGACATATAAGAGAGCTTGTGCAGGATTCGGAGGGGTATTTCTGGGTAATGACCAATCAGGGATTGGTTAGATATGACCACGTTAATAAGACCTCAATTAAACTCGGTAAAGAAGACGGTATTAAAGATGTCGACTTTGAAATAACTGCTTCAATAAATTTGACAGATGATCAAATACTGATTGCCGGAGATAGAGAAAATTATATAGTAAATACTCGTTTGGCCAATCGATTTCTCGATAAGCGCCTCAAAAAAGTTAACCAAACAGTATTTGTTGATCTCATGGTGTTGCTTAGGGACGAACAAGGCATGGTCTCAAAAAAGCTAGATTTGATTAAATCTGTTGAGAATAATACACCAATGGTGATTTCTTATGATGAATTTTTATTCGAATTAAGCTTCGCCGCGAATAACTTTGTAGATCGTGATGTATTGAAATTTCAATATAGGTTAGTTGGTTTGAATAATAGTTGGGTTGACGCTTCTACGAAAAATGCATCAGCCACTTACTCAACATTGCCAAGCGGAGACTATTTATTTGAAGTCCGTGTCGTGGATCCCAAAAGTGCAAGTATACAACCCGTAAATTCATTAAAGATTAAGGTTCGACCTCCTTATTGGCAGACCTGGCAGGCTTACACTGTCTATATTATTGCGTGTATTCTTGCTTTAATTGGTTTTTCTAAATATCGAACTTTTCAGCTTAAGTCCCTCAATGAAAGGTTAGAGTCCTCTGTTCTAATACAAACAAAGGAATTGGCTACAAGTAAACGGAGGTTAGGTGATGCGTTGCACCATAAAGAATTATTGTATGCAAATGCATCTCATGAGTTTAGGACACCACTTGCTTTAATTTCTGGCCCTATTGAACAACTTGCGAAGTCTATTACAGACGAAAAATCAAAAAGGTTTTTAGATATATTGAGGCTTAATGCATTTCGACTAACTAATCTAGTCGACCAAGTACTTGAATTATCGAAAATAGATTCGAGTAGGTTGGATGATAAGGTTCACTATGATCTTTATAACTCTATTCAAATAATCGTTGAATCATTTAGACCAATTTCGTTAAGTAAAGGACAGCAATTAATTTTTAAAAATACGTGTGAGGGAACTGGTACTTACATTGCTGACTCTTTGGAAAAAATACTTTCGAATTTACTAATGAATGCTTTTAAATATAACAACGAAGGTGGTGATGTCGTTGTTTGTGTTTCAAGCGTAGATAGTACTCTCACAATAGAAATAGCTGATCATGGTTTAGGAATAGAAGCTGAAAACATGGATTTGATTTTTGACCGATTTACTCGATTGGAAAACGCTTCCGAAGCCAATGGATCCGGTTTAGGCTTAGCAGTGGTCAAGGAGCTGGTTAACGCTAATGGGGGCAATATAGAAGTCGAAAGTCAAATTGGCGAGGGTACAAAATTTATAATTAGCCTTCCAAAAAGTAATGTTACTTCTATTACAGAATCTGAATTGTTTGTATCTACTTCAATCGATAATAACAAAACTGAATTGGAAGTTGTCGATATCGATAGCACTATATCAAGTGTAAATAATGAAGCTACTAAGAAGCTTTCAATCCTGATAGTGGAAGACCAAGTCGATATGCGTAATTATTTAAGTTTAATTTTTAGCAAGGAATACGATTGTTATTCTGCTAAAAATGGACAAGAAGGGTTCGAAAAGTCATTGGAAATAATACCGGATATTATTGTTACTGACCTGATGATGCCAGTGTCAGATGGTTTTGAGCTAGCCGGCAAGATAAGGGAAAACGAACTGACGTCCCATATTCCCATCATCATGTTGACTGCCAAAGGCGATGATAAAACTCGAATGGCGAGCTGGGGACACCATATTGATCAATATATCAAGAAACCTTTTAATAACTTAGAATTGTTGGCTAGGGCGAAAAATTTACTAGAAATAAGACGAAAGATCTCACAAAAATATAATTTCAATGGTGTTGAAAATAAGGATATTTTCGAATTAAATAGCGATTGCATGTCTTCTGAGCGGGATACGCGCTTTTATGACAAATTTATTGACTGGTTAGAAGATAACTATAAAGATAATCGTTGTAGTAGAAGTCGAGCAGTTATTGAACTCGCCATAAGTGAAAGGCAATTAAATCGTAAACTCACCGCATTTACTAATTCTAGTTTTACTGAACTACTGAGAAAATACCGCCTTATTAAAGCTAAAGACGATTTACTCAATGGCAAGCAGATAACTGAAACTGCCTTTAATGTTGGGTTTTCATCGTCGGCGTATTTTAGCAACAAGTTTAAAAAGGAATTTGGGCTGTCTCCCAAAGCTTATATCAAAAAAATGAAAGCGGATTAAAAAAAATGGCGCTTTTTAAGCGCCATTTGCATTTATCTTAATTGTATCTGCGATTTAACCTTCAGTTTTATCTTTGGCTAACCGTACTTTCAATGTACGTTCCTGAAAATCAGTATCGTTTAACTTCTTAATCATTTTGTCTGCACTGCTACTGGCAACTTCAACAAAACCGTATCCTTTGCGCTTTCCAGTGCGGCGGTCTTTCATTAATCGAACTGAGGCTACAGTGCCAAATTCTGAAAAATGTTCAGATACTGCATTTTCGTCTACTTTATATGGAAGGTTACCAACATAAAGAGTGGTGGTTGATGATATGTCTTCTGCTGAACTTTTAACTGATTTGGATTCAGAAATAAGTTTAGAAAATTGAGGAATGGCGATTGCTCCGAAAAGTAAGCCGAAAATGAAGGCCAATTGAACGGAAGTAAAATCGTCTGGGAGTGCGAAGTAAGCAATGATTGAAAATGCTATAGCGAATAGTGTGTTTAATAAAGAGAAAGATTTCATGTAGTAATTACCTAATATGATTATTGTTATAGGATTTCTTTTAAAAAGGAAAAGAAAGCACTGCCATGTTACGCATAAATAAACAGATAACCAAATTTGTTTGCTTATAGATTGCTCGACCCGCTCAAACATTGTCCGTTTATTGGGCTTTAGTCGTGTTTTTTCGAGAATTTGTCATTAATTTGAAATAAACCCTTGATCTTCGGATTATGGTCTGTAGAATGCGCGCCTCGCTTCGGGACAAACTTTAAAGAATGTCTCTTCTTAAT